>NZ_WSSC01000002.1:300000-591629 GCF_009792895.1 Pigmentibacter ruber | reverse complement strand
CGATCCCCTCACTTTCCAGTATCGCTACTGCTTACGCGGTCTTAGCTACAGTTTCCCGTAGTTATCCCCCTCCACAAGGCAGATTCCCATGCATTACTCACCCGTGCGCCACTAATGTATTGCTACACCCGTTCGACTTGCATGTGTTAGGCACGCCGCCAGCGTTCGTTCTGAGCCAGGATCAAACTCTTAGCTCTTATTTCTTACTCCTTACGGAGCTCGCTTTTCTTTTTATGGTAGTTTTACTCTACCTTGACGGTTCTTTCTTTTATGAGGAACCTTGTACTTCGTCTCTTTCGATACGAAACACAACGCTCCCGCACTCTGTTTCTGCTCTCTTCTCTTGTCAAATAACTTTCACTACTTAGCAACCCTTTCGAGTACGCTACTGCAGCGAGAACATCTAGCTACACAACCCAGTTTGAGTTGTCAAATTTTTCTAAATTTTTTTTTAACTTTTTTATCTATATGTAATTATTAGACTTTATAAGGCTTATAATTTTGTGTGCTGCTGACTCAATTAAATTAAGATCTTGGGTCAATGAAGCGCGAAAATATCCAGATTGACCAAAACCAGAACCAGGAACGCAAAGAACTCCAAGCTGTACTAAATCCTCACAGAAACTTTTATCATCTGCTATTGGACATTTGGGAAACACAAAAAATCCTGCATCTGGTTTTTGAACTGATATCCCACCACTTTTTAAGATAGAAACAAAACTATCCACACGTTTTTGATATGTTTCTATACTTACTTTTGTATTATAAACGAGGGGTATTAGACGTTGCATTAAACGGGGCGCACTGACAAAACCTAAAACTCTGGAGGATTGTCTAAAAGTATTTTGCATTTGCTCAAATTCAGGATCATTGCGCCAAGCTAAATATCCAATTCTTTCTCCAGCAAGACCTAAGTCTTTAGAAAATGATCTAATAAGCCAAGTATATTTATACATTTCCAAAAGTGAGTGTTGTTTTCCTTCATTAAATAGAACTCGTGCATAAGGTTCATCCGCTACTAATTGAATATTTCTTCCATATTTTTCATTTTGTTTATTTAAAATATTTGTAATTGCAATAAGTTTTTCTTTTTTATATGAAATTCCCGTAGGATTATTTGGCGAATTTATTAATACAATTTTTGTTTTATCTGAAATTTTCTTTTCAAAATCTTCAATATTAGGCTGATGAAACTCATCACATTTTACAAAAATAGGCTTTGCTCCACAATTTCCTGTATATGGAATATATTCAGGGAAATATGGAGTAAATATTATAACTTCATCATTAATATCTAAAAAAGTTCTAAATACAATTTGGATAGCTCCAGCGGCGCCAACTGTTAGAAAAATATTGTCTTTAGTTATTTTAACTTTTTCTGATTTTGATAATTCATTAGCTAAAAATTCTCTTACTTCAGGTAATCCGGCAGAATCCATATATCTATGACTACCCTTTTCATTACTATTTAGTAAATGAATTAATAAATTTTTAATTTGTATAGGTGGTTCAAGATCAGGATTTCCCAATGAAAGATCAATTAATTCAATGTTAGAATTTTTTTGTTTTAAGTTTTGTCCAAGCATAAATATTTTGCGAATTTCACCACCCATGTTACTTAATTCTAAAAATTTTTTAGAAAATAATACATCAATTTGATTTTCATTTATTTTTCCCATCAAGCGAACCTCTAAATTTGATTAGTATTAAAAATTTATTTTCTTGTCTAAAACTTATACCGTATCTACAATATTATTCAATAAAAAATTAAAATTATTTAAATTTAAGAAGTATTTATAAAATTATTTTATAAGCAAAGTCTCTTTGATAAAAAAACCAAAGAGACTTTGAAAATTATCCAAGTAAACGCAATGCTGCTTGTGGAGATTGGTTGGCTTGAGTAAGAACTGCGATACCAGCTTGCTTGAGAATATTTGACTGAGTATATCTTGTTGTTTCTTCAGCAAAGTCAGTATCACGGATACGGCTATTAGCTGCAGAAAAGTTTTCGCTTTGAATAGCAAGGTTTGCTATTGTTGAATTCAATCTATTTTGGATAGCACCGAGATCTGCTCTAAATCCTGCAATTGTATTAATTGCTTGATCTATTTTAGCAATAGAGCGTTGAGCCCTATTTTTTGAAAAAGTAGAATCCTTTTGATCAGCTTGAAAAACACCAATTGATCCTTCAGAATCATCATTTCCTCTACCTAAATTTAATCCAACTGTACTTGTATCAATTTGATCAAATTTAATGCGAATTATGTTAACAGGATTTCTGCCAAATGGGTTATCTATACCCATAGCATCAACTCCTTCATACCAGTTTTTACCAACTTGAACTTCAAATGGAGGAGTATTTGCACGATTCAACATCATAGGATCTGGAATTTTATCTTCAGCATTTTTTCCAATTAACAACAAACTTCCGTTATACTCTGTGGAATTAGTTATACGATCAATTTCGTCTTTTAATGCAACATATTCTTTGTGAATAAAATCACGCTCATTGTTACCTATTGTATCTGAAGCACCTTGAACGGAAAGCTCACGAAGGCGATTTAAAATATTTCCAATTTCATTCATACCACCTTCAGCAACTTGTACCATTGAAATACCATCATTCGCATTTCTTTTCGCCATATTTAAGCCGCGAATATCTGCTTTAATTTTTTCACTAATAGCAAGCCCAGCGGCGTCATCTGCTGCTCTATTGATTCGATATCCTGAACTTAATTTTTCCATAGACAAATCATTCGCCATTGTTGAAAGATGTAAAACCCGTTGAGAGTTAAGAGACTGCATATTGGTCTGAATTCGCAAACCCATACTCTGTTTCCTCCATGAAACCTTTTTCCCCACAAAGTGGAGTGAGCAATCCTCCTGATTGCCATTTCCTTATTTCTTAAAACGTAAATGATTTTTCTTCATTTTACGGCAGCATTAAAATTTATTTTTAAATTTTATTATGCCATCATAAACAAGGACTGCCTAAAAATTCGGAGAGACTTTCTTCTTCTTAAATAGGCAAGAATTGCTTAAGACAAGCATAAGACGCAATTTAAAAATATTGATTAGAATAAGCAATATTTATGAGGATCTCAATGAAACCAAGTATAGATAAAATTAAAAATAATCCAAAAATAATTGCAAATTTTGGTAAAATTGGAATTGTAGTTAATCAGACATCAATTACATCTAGCTATGAACCAAGTTGTGAAATATTATATTCAGCAACTAAACAAATCAATACCACAGAAATAGCTTGTGTTTTTGGTCCCCAGCATGGATATTTCCAAACAGAACAAGACAACATGCGAGAAACTCCTGATGATTTCTATACATTTTATGATGGGAAAAAAGTTCCTTTATATAGTCTTTATTCTAAAACAAGAGAACCTACAGCTGCACAAATGGAAACCATTGATACCTTAATAGTGGACTTACAAGATATAGGATGTAGAGTATATACTTATATGCTAACTCTTGCTGCATGTCTAAAGGCCGCTGCAAAATTTGGAAAAAAAGTAGTCGTACTAGATCGTCCAAATCCATTAGGACTATGTTTGAAAAATGAAGCAAATAAAAACTGGAATTTTGTTGAGGGTGATAGGCTTGAATTAAAATGGCATAGTTTTGTAGGTTGGTATGATATTCCAATGCGACATGGTCTAACGATGGGTGAATTAGGTTATTATTTCATAAAATATGATAAACTCAATGTTGATTATAAAGTTATTTCTGTTGATAATCTTTCGCGAAATGAAAATATATCCTCTTTTAAATCAATCAATTGGGCAATGCCATCTCCAAATATTCCATGCTGGGAATCAGCTTATTTTTTTCCTTCTTTTGTTATCCTTGAGGGAACAAACATTAGTGAAGGACGAGGAAGTACCATACCATTTCAACTTATTGGTGCACCATGGTTAAATAACATTGAATGTCTTAAGTTTTTAAATAATCATAAAGAAATCTACTTAAATGATAAAAATAATACCTCTTCAATTGTTATTCGCCCACATAATTTTAGACCAACATTTAATAAACATCATAACCAAATATGTTATGGACTACAATTTCATATAGAAAATCCACAAAATACAAACTTATTCAATTTAGGGATTACATTTTTAACATTTTGTAACATTTATCATAAAGAAACATTCAAATGGTCTGATCCGGGCTATGAATATAATTATACAGACTTACCTATAAATCTTATTTATGGTACCGATCGCTGGTTAAACTATTTTAATGAACTGTCGGCGGATTGGGATTTGACTCTTTTAAAAGAACAACTTGCTATTTCAGATAAAAGTGCGCAAAATTTTATAAATGAAGTTGAGGAACTTTTAATTTATAGAGAATAGGATGAGCAGACACAGTCTTTCTAAATCTACAGTGTCAAATATTTCCAAATTTTTATTGGATAAGAACTTTTTTTATTTTACTTCTTTAATACTTATATTGTTTTGTATTCTAAAAAATTTGTTGATTTACTATTCTTGGGAAAAAAATTTTTTAAGCTACTATCCTGAGAACATAACAATAACAAATATGCCAATACTATCTTTTAGTGATTATCTAATATTGATAGCATTAAACTTTATTTCCTTAATAATACCATCAATCATAATTAGATTTTCTATAGGTATATTATTAATAAAATCACAAATAAAGGTTCAAAGATTTTTCACTTTAATTGTCATGACAATATTCATTTTATCCACAAATTTTTCAGGATATTTTTTTGGAAAAAGTTCTATAAAATCATCATTAATAACGAATACATCAAGTGTTTTAAATTTCTTATTTATAATTTTCTTCATCATCTCATTTATGGTTTTCTTTATAAATATAAATGAAAATTTATACAAGAAAAAAATAAGAATAATATTATTATTTTCAGGAATTATTATATTTTTAATTTATGATTGGAAAAAAACAGAAAATTTTAGATCCGAAAGTAAAAACAATATAAAAAACACAAACATTTTATTCATTCTTGAAAATAATAGTAACTCTAATTTTGAAAGCTTAAAAAAATCAAACGAATTTAAATATTTAGAAAAAAACTTTATTTTTAATTCATATGAAATTTCCCTTGTTTCAAATATGCAGTTACCTAATTATATATCACTTCTAACAGGGTTGTATCCTTTTGAATCAGGAATTAGAAATGAGATTCCAAATTCATCTTTTTATTCATCTCTAGAAGAGCATATGAAAAAAGTTAGAAAAGATAACTTGGAAATAAGTTTTAGCAATATAAGCAATCCATCAAGTATTGCTACTCTAACTAAATATCTTGATTCAGGAGTTCAGTGCGACAATAATATCCAAAGTTTAAAAAATTATTTTTATTTGCAAAATTTAAATCCTATTCTTTTATTTCTTCCAAATTTAATTGTTTTAAAATTTTTTCCAATGACACTCTGCTTAAATAAAGCAGAAGATATTAGCGATATAATATTAGAAGATTTTTATCTAAGACTGAATACTAAGAAAGATCGAAAAAAGTTAATTGTTACAGTATTTCCAGAAAAATCTGAACCAGCGAATCTTATAAAAATCATAGAAAAAATAAATGAAACACTTGAGTCAAATGAATTAAATATCAATATTTTTTCTTTTAGAAAAGACAAAAAAACAGATTTTATTGAGTTAACAAAAAAATCCTCACCAAACTTATCTATTCAAAACATTATAAATTTAGGAAATATTTATTTCAATAATTACAAAAGTGATATTTCTTTTAATTATTTTGAAGAAAACAATAATGCTAATTTAAATAAAATATTTTCCGTTAGTAATAATAGAGTATCAATTAAATTCAATGAAAATATTCAACAATCATTAGGATTGAAAAGATTTTATAAATGCAGTATGAATGAAGCAAAAGACATTAGTTACTCTTTTGAAATTAACATAAGAGAGTTTCCTCAAAAAATAATATCAAGTAACAAAGATTTAAACTCAACTTGTGAAAAGCAGATTGAAAAAAGTTTATTCAACGATATTAATTTTTTTATAAACAAACAATTTTTTGAAAAAATATTTATTTTATACTCGGAAAAAACATGAAAAAAAATCATGATAAAAAATATCCTTACTTTATTATAGCAATTATTTTAATTTTTTCATCAATATATTTCTTTAGAAACTCTTTATACTTCTTTTTAATTAAACAAAATATTTTAATTACCCCTATTCAACAACTATCCATCGATGAATTTATAGAAAAAAATGATTTTAATAAAAACTTATACTTAATTAATGTAACAAATTTAGTAGAAGACAAATATATTTTTGATTATTTCAAATATAACAAACGAGTTAAAAAACAAGAAATAAGTACAGATTTATTGAAAGATAATTCAATAATAGAAATAGAAAAAACAAACAATTTACAAAAAAAAATTACATTCTCTTTAAATAATACTAAGAAAGAACTTGTTGAAAGTAACACAATTATTCTATTACCTAATGAAAGTATTTCTTGTGATTGCTATGATTACCTTAAATCAAAAGTATTAGTTTTTGAAAATAAAGGAATTGCTGCGAATAAAGGAGAAACTCCCAGTCATGTAATATTAAGCTTTGATAATGATGAAAAATTACAATTTGAGATGAACAACAATCAATTTACAGAAATTAAAATACCAGAAAATTACCAAGGAAAATCATTGATCATATCATGGACTAAAAATTCTTCTGGTGCTCTTATTTTTCATGGAATAAAAAAAATTAATTCAAGTAAAAAGTCTGTTTTTTTTACTATCAAACACAAAAATTTATCAGATCAATTTTTCACTGAAATTAAAAAAATTTACCAAAATAACAATTTATTCATAAATAAGAACTCTTTTCCTATATCAACTAATTATAAAGAGAATATTCTTTCATTAGAATCCAACAATTCCTTACTAAATAATGGTTTTACATATAATTCAAATGATATTTTTCTTGAAAACTTTAAATATTTATATAAATTAGCAAACAGTAATTCAAAATCGTATTTAAAAATAGCTATTTATGATAATTTTAACAACAAATTAAATGACAATAACTCTAATTTATTTATTTCTATTAACAGAAAAAGATCACTTTCTAATATATCAGATTCTTTGTCTCAAATTATAAATACTACCAATCAAGATTTTATCCGAATAAATATTGAACATGATGATTTTTCAGAAGAATATTTATTGAGTACATTAAAAAAACTAGATACAAATATAAATATATTTCTCTTAAATTCCTATGATTTTAATTTTAACCCAAAAAATATGCTTACTAATTTTTCGATTATCGCAATATTAAATAATACTATAAATAAAAATTACTTCAGTTCACTTAGTAAACTTCAAGAAAATAGTCGTATTTCTCAAAATTTATTAATTAACATAATAATTTCATATTTAAAAGGAGCAGAATTATTTAATTATAAAGACATACAAACAATAACATTCCATTCAAAAAATGAAGAATACTTTTTATTTAAAGATAATTATTACTTTACAAATGAGAATTTTTTCATTCCCATCTCTTTTTTTTCAGATTACGTAAAAAAAATTGAAGATGAAAGAGATAAATACCAACTACAAGATTTAGCATTTACATTTTACA
The DNA here is from genome assembly GCF_009792895.1 of Pigmentibacter ruber. Classification (NCBI taxonomy): domain Bacteria; kingdom Pseudomonadati; phylum Bdellovibrionota; class Oligoflexia; order Silvanigrellales; family Silvanigrellaceae; genus Pigmentibacter; species Pigmentibacter ruber. Next base: position 583,997 of record NZ_WSSC01000002.1, on the reverse strand, counting down.
ATTTTAAAACGATAAAATTTAAAATTTCAACTAAAGATAAAATTGCACGATGTTTTTCAGATTATAATATAAAAATTTGGCAAATTTACTTTGACTCCAAGTCAGAATCTTACGTGGCGGATTTGAAAGTTCAAAATGAAAGTGTTATCCCTAAACTACAAGTAAATTGCTTATTGTTTTCTGAGCGATTTACAAATAATTTTCAACTAGAGTTTGTTAAGGATAATAAAAATTTGGATCAATTACAGCTTAGAATTGGAGAATTCTTATTAAAACCAAATCCTAATTTTATAAATAGTAACCTTTTTAATATCAATAATTATAATGATTTCTACTTATTAAAATCCTATGAAAATCACGCTTTCGATCAAAACACAATTGATTTTGATTTAAAAATCATTTCACATTTTTTCCCTAAAATTCCTGATAATTTGCAGTATTATATTTCCTATAAAGAAAAAAAATGAAAATTTTATTAAACAAACAAGAACAAAAAATAATTCTAAGCGGAAACACTTTTAATTTAAAAGAGAAAATTAAAATTATTGGAGGAAAATGGGATCCATTAGCAAAAAATTGGTGGTTATTCCTTACCAATGAAAATTTGGAAAACTTGAAAAAACTAGGCTTATCAATTGAGGATCACTTTGATATTAAGAATTTAGAATCTCCAGCCATACCAACGGATTCTTATTCAGTAACAAATTTCCTTTTATTTATAAATAATATTATAACAAAAAATTTATTTCATAATTATTGGATTTCTGGAGAAATATCTAATTTAAAACAAAGTAATGAACATCTTTTTTTTGATTTAATTGATAAAGAACAGGCTTCATCTAACTTTAACAAAACAGCAAGTATACCATGTATAATATGGGTAAATGTGAGAAAAAGATTAGATAGTAAGCTAAATCAAATTTTATTTTCTGACGGTACTAAAATTAAAATTCTTATCCGCTGTGAATTTCGCAAAGAAGGTGCGAAAATAATCGGCATTATTGAAGATATTGATATTCATTTTACCCAAGGTGAGCTAGCTCTCCAACGTTTAGCTATCGTTCAATCTTTAAAAAATAAGGGTTTGTATCATAAAAATAAAAATATTTCATTTCCTTCATACCCTTTAAAAATTGCTTTAATTACAGCAAAAGATAGCAGAGCTTATTCTGATTTTATAAATGAACTTTCATTATCAAAAATTGCATTTAAAATAACTTTATTTGATTGTAATATGCAAGGTGAAAAAACGGCTGAAAATATTGTCTCAGCTTTTCAAATAGTAGCCAAAAATACTTTTTTTTATGATTGTGTTGTAATTACAAGAGGAGGAGGAAGTAGATTAGATCTGCGTTGGTTTGATGATTTTTCAATCGCTGAGCAAATAGCATTATGCCCATTGCCTGTGCTCACCGCTATAGGTCATTTTGACGATAACAGCATTGCAGACGAGGTCGCCAACATCTCAGAAAAAACCCCTACAGCTGCAGCACGAATTTTAACAGATACAGTTCTCCATTCATACCAATTTTTTTTCCAAAAGGTTGATAATATTACTTATTTTTTACTTAAAAGACTCGCAAAAGAAAAAAATTTTATTTTATCATTGCAAGAAAAATGCACATCTTCAGCTCTAAAAAGGATTCAATCAGAACAAAAGAATCTCAAAAATATTGAAAAAATGTTGAAAATAATAAAATCAAGCATAGAACAAAATTTACAACGAGGTTTTGCCTTAGTATATGATGATGCGAACAATCTTCTTCAAGGGAAACATTTTTTGAGCCCAACTTATTCTAAAAACTTAAAACTTAAATTCGCTGGTGATTGCGAAAATCATTATATCTTTGTAGAAGTCTTGGTGAAAGCAGTAAGCGAAAGTAGAGAATCTACTGAGTTGGACTTTTAAATTTAAAACATGGAATTTCTATGGAAAATCAAAGTTATCCGGTCTTATTAAAACAAGTAAATGATATTTTAATGAAGATGGAAAATGAAACTATTCCTATTGATGAACTTTCGCAGAAATTGGCGGAAGCCTATAACTTAATTGAAAAATTAAAGTCGCAGCTTTTCAATGCAGAAATCCAAATAGAACAAATTATTAATTCAAGAAATTTAAACTCAAATACAAGTGAGGAGAATAATGGATCTCAATAAATTACCCAGAACAAAAATTGTTTGTACTCTAGGACCTTCATCAAGCAATAAAGAAATGATCTCAAAACTAATTGATGCCGGTATGAATGTTGCTAGATTAAATTTCTCCCATGGTGACCATGAAATGCACGCGGCTAATATTGCATTAATTAGAGAAATATCGCGTGAAAAAAACAAACAAGTAGCAATTTTGCAAGATCTTCAAGGTCCTAAAATTAGAACTGGAAAATTGAAGGACGGTGGAATAAAAATAACTCGTGGACAAGTTTTGACTTTACGTTATGCCCCTGAACAAACTTCAAATGAATTTATTCCAATAGATTATCGGGAACTTGCAAATGATGTAAAAATAGGAGCACGAATTCTTTTAGATGATGGGCTTCTTGCAATGAAAATCATAGAAATCAAAGGAGCTGACGTTATTTGTGAAGTTACCCATGGTGGCTTTTTAAAATCCCGCAAAGGAGTTAATTTCCCAGAGTGTCACCTCTCTATTCCAGCTACAACAGAAAAAGATATACGTGATCTATTGTTTGGGGTTGCTCAAGGAGTTGACTATGTTGCACTGTCATTTGTGCAAACTCCAAGTGATGTTGCAAAATTAAAAATGATGCTCCGTGCATTAGGCGCTGATACACCAGTTGTGACAAAAGTAGAAATGCTTGGTGCTATTAACTATATAGATGAAATTTGCGATGTTTCTGATGGTATTATGGTAGCCCGTGGTGATCTTGGTGTTGAATGTGGTTTTGCAAATGTAGCAGCTTATCAGAAAAAAATCATAGAAGCTGCCCTTAAAAAAGGCAAGCCTGTCATTGTTGCTACCCAAATGCTTGATTCCATGATTGAACATAGAAGACCAACAAAGGCAGAAGTTTGCGATGTCGCAAATGCAGTTTTTGATCATGCCGATGCAACAATGTTATCTGGTGAAAGTGCTTCTGGTAAATATCCTGAGCTCGCGGTTGCAACAATGCGTGATATTTTAAATAGAGTTGATAATAGTAAAACGTTAGCTCCAATAGAAATCTTTCCATTCAATCAAAATGAAGATGAATTTTCTGGTGAAGCTTTTGCTAAAACAGCTGTTGAACTTGCTGAAAAAATGAATGCGACTGCAATCATTTGTCTTACCTTAACAGGTAGCATGGCTAGATATGTTGCAAAATATCGCCCACAAACTCCCGTAATTGCATTTAGTCCTCGCCCTGATGTTGTGCGTAAATTATGTTTAGTACGAGGAGTGTTGGGAGTTTTAAATAATATTTTTTATGATACTGATACAGCATTTTCAGAAATTGGAAAATATCTTGTTAAAGAAGGTTTTGTAAAAGAAGGTGATCTTATTTTGATTACTGGAGGTATTCCGGTAAGCCAAATGCTACCAACCAACACATTAAAAGTTCATAGAGTTACGAAGGCTGATTTTCTTTAAATCTGCCTAAGCTCAATTTAAAAATTAACTATATTCACTTTTACTTAAAAAAGTTTAAAAAATTACCAATAATTTTTGAGATTCAATGCTTCTCTTGCTCTTTTTGTAACTTGTTCAGCATATGAATGTGCACGTTCATAGCCCGGACGTAATAATTTTCTAACAGCATTTATATCATTTAAATAATATTCATATTTCTCCCGATAGGCACCAAACACTTTTTCATGTTCATCGATAAAATCTTTCTTTGCATGCCCGTAGCCATAACCAATACCTCTCTTTAACCTTTCTTCCATGTATGAAATTGCCTGGGGGGAAGCAAATGATTTAAATATTTGAAAAATTGTACAGGTATTGGGATCTTTTGGATCGTCCAACCCCTTTGAATCAGTTTTTATTTCTTTTACTTTTCGTTCAAGTTCTTTTTTTGTAGAAAAAATCGGTATAACATTATCATAGCTTTTACTCATTTTTCGTTCACCATCAGTTCCAACTAATGTTGGTGTCTCTTGAATGATGGCTTTGGGAATATTAAATACATTTTTTTTCACTGCATTATTAAATAATTGAGCCATATCTGAAGCATATTCTAAGTGCTGAGCCTGATCTTTTCCAACAGGCACAAAATGTGAATCAAATGTTAAAATATCTGAAGACATTAAAGCTGGATAAAATAATAAACCTGCCGTTGGAGTCTTCCCATTTGCAAGCGCATCTTTATAAGCATGAGAGCGTTCTAACATTCCAGAAGCAGTTACACATGATAAATACCAAGAATTTTCCTGAATTTGTGGAAAATTGCTCTGTAAAACAATAGAATTGTCATTTATATTAAATCCTAAAGCTAGATACAACGCTATTAATGGATGAGATAATTCACCTGGACGGAAAATTTCATTTTTATTTGTCAAACCATGCCAGTCAACACACATCAGGATAACTTCATTATCTTTGTCTTGAGATTGTTCGATACAAGGTTTTATTGCGCCAAAATAATTTCCAATATGAACTTCTCCTGTAGGTTTAATACCAGTTAAAAATCGCTTTTTATTACTTTTCATTTTTTGAATATCAAGGTTTTCAAGTTTTTGTGTGCTTTCTTTCATTTTCAAGCGACTCCTAAAGTCTGTAAAAGGCGAATATACAAGCAGTAGCTATACCATGTTAAACTTTTAATTACAATTAAGTGCATTTTAGAAAAAAAAATGGTAAGCAAGAAAAGCTTCCTTTTTCCTATTTTTTGTCGTAAAGGCTATTGACCACAGGAGAAAAGTTGACACTGATGGGGATTGTGTTTGTCCTGATAAATGTGAAAAAATAGAACTATAAAAGTTCTTGCTTGTTATCTATAAGAGGGTGATTATGACTCTAACAAAAGACAAAATTGTCGAATTAATTCGTTCTAAGACTCAATTTTCTTCGCAAGAAGCCAAGAACTTGGTGGAAACTATTTTAGAATCTATCAAATCTAAACTTGAAAACGGTGAAGAAGTAAAAATTTCTGGTTTTGGTAAATGGGTAGTACGTGAAAAAAGAAGCCGTCCAGGGAGAAATCCTCACACAGGACAGCGGATTGAAATTTCTGCTCGCAGAGTAGTTACTTTTCATCCCTCAGAAAAACTAAGAGAAGCAGTTAACAACGCTAATCTAGATGATAGTAAGGTTGTAATGGCAGGTACTCACGAAGAAGATTATGATGAATAAAAAGAAATAATTTAAATTATTTCTTTTTAGCTGCAGATTTTTTAGCTACTCCAACTCTTTCCTTTAAAGACTTCGCAACGCGAAAACTAATTTTCTTTGAAGCTGGAATTTTAATTTCTTCGCCAGTTTGTGGGTTACGGCCTTTACGAGCTGCGCGGTCTTTACAAGTAAGAATACCAACTTTATCGATACGAACTTTGTGCCCACCTGCTACATTGTCTTCAATAGCTTCTAGAAATGCAGAGATTACTTCTTTAGTAATTTTCTTTGGTAATTGTTCAAATCTAGCTGAAACATCTGCAATGATTGCACTAGTTGGAACAGTTGTTAATGTACTTTTACTTTTAGCCATAATAGAAACTCCATGTGTTAATTAATGATACCGATTGCCCGGAAATTTGTATTTACAATTCATTCTTTGATAATGCAAGAATTGCAGTAAAAAAATCTGATCAAATTTTCCGAAAAGAAAATTTATTAATAAATTTGTGTCAATTTTAGATTGATTCATATATGAATTCGCTTTGACATCTGCTTAATGGATAAATTAGGACAGCATATTATTATGAATAAATCTTCTTTAATTTCTAAATACTTCTTTCCAGAAGCAAACGAGAAAGAGTTTAATAAATGGGCAACTATTACTTTAAAAGCTTCACTCAATTTCTTATACAATAAAAATGGAAAAAAAATCTACGGATTAATTCCTCCTAAAGATATCTCAAAATTATTTTCGTCACCTTTTTTTCCTTCAAAAGGGGAAAAAATACCAAAAGTTTTGCAGGAAACAATTGACAATATTGTTCAAAATTCTGTTAAGGTATCTCATCCTAATTTTATAGGGCATATGACAGGAGCTACACCAAGCTTTTCACTATTATGTGATTTATTAATAAGCACTTTGAATCAAAATGTTGTCAAAACAGAGACGGCTCTTTCAGCAACTTATGTCGAATGGCAAACCCTTACTTGGCTTCATAAACTTATTTATAAAAGAAATAAAATTTTTTACCAAAATATTATAAATAATGCTGATAGAGCAATTGGAAATTATTGTAGTGGAGGAACTTTAGGTAACCTAACAGCCCTTCTTGTAGCAAGGAATAAAGCATTTCCAGATGTTCACAAGAAAGGAATATTTTCGGCTTTACTTTCATCAGGTTTTCAACGCTCTGTGATTTTAGTGAGTCAGCGTGGGCACTACTCGATAAAAAAAGCAGCAAGCATTCTAGGTATCGGCGAAGATAATATTATTAGTATTCCTTGTGAAACATTCACGAACAAAATTAATATCGATGAGTTAAAAAATATTATTCAAAATTTGCTTAATGCTAATACAAAAATAATTGCATTAGTAGGCATTGCTGGAACTACAGAAACAGGAAACATTGATAATTTAGAAGAACTCGCTAAAATCTGCCAATTTCATAATATATGGTTTCATGTTGATGCAGCTTGGGGAGGAGCTTTATTACTTTCCAAAAAGTATCAAAAACTACTAAAAGGGATTTCCTCTGCTGATTCAGTCGTAATAGATGGGCATAAGTTTATGTATTTATCTATGTCGCATAGTGCTGTTCTATTTAAAGATGAAAATTCATTAGACTCTATAAGACACAGTGCTAACTATATTATTCGCAAAGGAAGCATAGACTTAGGAAGAACAACTATTGAAGGAAGTAGAAGATTTGATTCTTTAAAATTATGGTTCCATTTTAAGGCTCTAGGTAAAGATGGATATAGTCAACTAATTTTAAAAGCCATAAATAATGCAACACAATTAGCTGAAGTGATTGAGACAAGTTTAGCTTTTGAATTAACAAGTTTTCTAGAAACAAACATAGTCACATATCGCTTCACAGGCAATATCCTAAAAAATTTTCTGCAAAAAAATTACAAACTTTTTAAAGTTTGTAATAATAATCTTACAAATGAAAATAATAATATAAATAATAAAAATTTACTTGATATATTAACTAAAACAAACTCATTTCTAAATGATTTAAATATTTATATCCAAAAAAAACAAAGACAGTCAGGCAAGAGTTTTGTATCACGCACTATATTAGAAACAGTTTATCCAAGCCAAGAAATTGTCGTCCTAAGAGCTATCCCTTTTAACCCTCTCACAAATAAAAAAATTTTAACCGACATTGTAAAGGAACAGGAGTTTCTTGGTAATGAGTACTTACAAAAAAAATGGAAAGGTTTTTTAAAAAGGGTTCCCGAAATAAAGGATTTTATTTAATCATATTTAACTCTTAAATAGTTAAATGGAAATGGTGTTGCGAATCCTCACAAATGTCTTAAAATGTAAGGGATGGGTTTAAATTTAACATGACCGCAAAGGAGTAACTCTCTATGGCTGATAAAAAAACGACAAGCCGAACATTACCACTTTTGCCCCTCAGGGAGTTGCTGGTTTTTCCACATACAGTCGTTCCTTTGTTTGTTGGTCGTGAAAAAAGCATCAAAGCTTTGGACGATGCTATGGCTAGAAATAGAGAAATATTCCTTGCCGCACAGAAGAAACCAAAATCAAATGACCCTCTTCCCGAAGAAATTTATGAATTTGGAACAATTGCTCAAATTCTTCAACTTCTTCGCCTACCTGATGGCACAGTTAAAATTTTAGTTGAAGGAAAAAAGCGTGGACGTATTTCCAAATATGTAGAAGCAAATGAAATGCTTGTTGTTGAAATAACCGAAGTACAAGAACCAAATGGGCGCTCTGCTGAAAATGAAGCTCTTGTCAGAACTGTTAAACAAGCTTTTGATACTTATGTGAAGTTAAATAAAAAAGTCCCACCAGAAATGGTATTTTCTATTTCAAGCATTGAAGATGAAAGTCGTTTGGCTGACACCTTAGTTGTGCAACTCGCTAATTTAAAACTTGCAGATAAGCAAAGAATTCTAGAAACTATTGATCCAGCTAAAAGATTAGAAGAAATATTTAGTATTATTCAGTCAGAAATTGAAATTTTAAGAGTTGAAAAGAAAATCAGAGCACGTGTTAAACGGCAAATGGAAAAAACTCAAAAAGAATATTACTTAAATGAACAAATGAATGCTATCCAAAAAGAATTAGGCAATTCAGATGACATTAGAACCGAAATTGCTGAAATTGAAAGTAAAATTAAGACAAAAAAATTGAGTGAAGAGGCAAAAGAAAAACTTAAAAAAGAAGTAAAGAAACTGCGTAGTATGAGTCCAATGAGTGCTGAAGCAACCGTTGTAAGAAATTATATTGATACAGTGTTATCTTTGCCTTGGGCAGATTATGCACCTACAATTAAAGATCAAATTTTTGCTGAAGAAGTTTTAAATGAAGATCATTTTGGGTTAGAGAAAGTAAAAGAAAGAATTTTGGAATACCTAGCAGTAACTAGTTTATCTGATAAAATAAAAGGTCCAATTTTATGTTTAGTTGGCCCTCCAGGCGTAGGAAAAACGAGTTTAGCAAAAAGTATCGCCCGTTCAACAGGCCGTAACTTTTCTCGCATAGCATTAGGTGGAGTTCGAGATGAAGCTGAAATAAGAGGACATCGTAGAACTTATATAGGAGCTATGCCAGGAAAAATATTAAATGCAATTAAAAAATCTGGTAGTGGGAATCCTGTTGTCTTATTAGATGAAATTGACAAAATGAGCTCTGATTTTCGTGGAGATCCTTCAAGTGCAATGCTTGAAGTTCTTGATCCCGAACAAAATCATGCTTTCAATGATCACTATTTAGATTTAGACTATGATCTTTCACAAATTTTATTTATTGCTACTGCTAATAGTTTAAATGGCGTACCAAAACCTTTGCTCGATAGAATGGAAATCATTCATTTAAGTGGATATACGGAACAAGAAAAAATAAATATTGCTCAGCAACATCTAGTCTTAAAGTCTATTAAAGCAAATGGACTAGAAAAATCAGAACTAAAATTTGAAAATTCTGCTTTGGAAGAACTTGTTCGCTATTATACAAGAGAAGCAGGTGTAAGAAATTTAGAACGAGAAATCTCTAGTATTTGTCGAAAAATTGCCCGTGATTTACTAAAAACTATAAATAAAAAATCAAATAAAGCAAAAGAAACTAAAGAAACAGAAGCTGCTGTAAAAGCTGTTTCCTTGGAAGGTTTAAAGGGACCTTTCATTGATGGTGCGTTAGTTCAAAAATATCTTGGCCCTAGAAAACATAGCATAGGTGAAAAAGAGTCAAGAAATGAGATAGGTGTTGGCCAAGGTCTTGCCTACACCGAGGTTGGTGGTGATCTTTTAGTAACAGAAGTAGCTGTGATGATAGGAAAAGGTAACTTAAAAATTACTGGTAAACTTGGTGATGTCATGCAAGAATCAGCACAAGCGGCGTTTACTTATGTGAGATCTAGAGGTGCATTTTTAGGATTAGAAGATGAATTCTATTCTAAAATTGATATCCATGTGCATTTTCCTGAAGGTGCTATTCCAAAAGATGGTCCAAGTGCAGGAATAACTATGGCAACTGCTCTTGTAAGCGCATTGACCAAAAAACCATTCAATCGTGAAGTTGCTATGACTGGTGAAATAACTCTTCGGGGAAGAGTTCTTCCTATCGGTGGATTAAAAGAAAAATTATTAGCTGCGCACAGAGGTGGAATTAAAAAAGTAATTATTCCTAAAGAAAATGAGCGAGATTTACTTGAAATTCCTAAAAATATTTTACAGGACTTGGAAATTATTCCAGTCGACCATATGGACACAGTTCTTTTGCATGCAATAGCTTGGGAATCAAATGATGCTCTTGAAACTAAGTTAAAAAATGCCCAAATTGGTATAGCCGCAGTAGCGAACAAAGGTAGCTCTACTCCTCTGCATCATTAAAGTTATTTTTCAAAGTCCATCAGAGCGGAGCTTATGAAAAAAAATAATGACTTAGAGGATTTAGATTTAGAAGATTTAAAGCATCAGTGGCTAGCAATGATCGACACCATAGCTGATCCACTGGTGTTTATCGATGATCATTATAATATTCTTAGAATTAATAAAGCTTATTTACAAATTGCAAAAAAATACAATCCTGAGGCAACATATAATACGTTAATTAATAAAAAATGTTTTTCGGCTTTTGCTAATAAACAAGAGCCATGCAACGACTGTTTACTTAATGAAGCAAAAGTTAATAAACCTGACATAGAATGGACAACAGATCATTTGTTTCCAAATGAAACATTCACAGTTCGTGCACATGTTATGGAAAAAACTCCTGAACATAAAGAAGGTAGATATGTTATTCATTATAGAAATGTTACTTTGCAAAAACAGTTACAAAAAAGTTTAGCACATGCTGACAAATTAGCCGCCATTGGAAAATTAGCTGGCGGTATTGCCCATGAATTAAATAGCCCTCTTGCAGGAGTACTTGCTTTTACTCAAATTTTACTCAGTGAAATAGATTCGAACAATAGACATAAAGAAGATTTAGAACAAATTGAAATTGGTGCTAAAAAATGTAAAGAGATTGTTGAAAACTTATTGAGTTTTGCCCGCCAAGATGGAAAAACTGAACATTTTACAGATGTTAATTTAGTTCTAGAATTAGAAAAAACTTTAAAACTAGCTAAAGGATTTTTACAACAAAAACATATTCAAACTGTTTGGGAAATAGAAAATTCTGAAGGTGTAATATTAGGAAATTCAGGGCAAATTGGACAAATATATTTAAATTTAATTACAAATGCTATTCACGCAATGAAAAACGGTGGTGTGATTACGTTTACAAAATATGAAGATCAAAAAAATATTTTTATTACAATTGAAGATACTGGCTCAGGAATAAAACCAGAAAATATTGATAAAATTTTTGATCCTTTTTTTACAACAAAACCTATTGGTGAAGGAACTGGGCTGGGATTATCAATAACCTATTCCTTAGTTAAGCAACATGGAGGGGAAATAAAAGTAAAATCCGTAATAAATGAAGGCACAACTTTTACATTAAAATTTCCCAAGAAAATGTGAATAAAATTTTATAAATTTTTAAATAATTTTTCGTCGGCAGTAATTACTTGATATTTAATTTTTCCATTAATAACTACAAAAGTATCACTTCCAATATCATAATTTACCCCATTTACTTTAACATTCCATGTTAAATAAATAATTTGATCCGAAATCAAAAATTTATTAATATTATATCCTTCTATTGCAGCAGAAGCTGCAGCTAGTTTTATAAACACTTGTTCTATATTACTTTTTCCTGTAATTACTTTTCCGTTGATAATTACTTGAGCATCATCACTATAGTCAGATAAAATTCCTGCAATATTTTTATCTTTCAAATATGCCACTCTTCTATCAAATAATTTCTTTGAAACATCCGATAAATTAGTAGGTCTAATATTTGCTATCGAATTATTTTTTTGATTCTTTTTTTGGCTACTAAAATTAAATGGATCATAATCTGAATTTATAGTATTTTTTTTCTCACATTTTTTAAAATTCCATTGCACAAGAGGCGCTGTTGTAATAGGTGCAGAAATTGAAAAATTACTTGGGTTATATTCATGAACCTCTAATATAAGTCCATTTTTTATCCTAGAAGAAAGAAACAAGAAGCTTCTATTTGTATCTTTTTGCTTTAATTCTGTTACTTGAGAGAAATATGATGTATTAAAATTTGTATAATTACCATTCATAATTGTATTATCAATCAAAAACTAAATAGTATTATTTTCTTTTAATATATCCTTTTGATTTTGTGTTAAATTTGGTAAAAATCTTTTTACTTCACTGATTAAAAATTTATTATTAATTTGATATTTAGCTACATTGTTTGTTTTATCATAAACAACTAATGCATCATTTTTATCGCATGCCAGATAAATCTCACTTGCCACTAAATTTGAAGAAAAAGCGGTACAACCTAGTAATACACTCAAATTAATATATCTATTTTTCATATATTCTCCATGTATTTTTTGTCAAATAATTAGTAAACAGAAAATCAATTAGAATCAAAAAAGTAACAAAATTTTAATATATTTTTATTTTTTTTAGTCAAATTTTTAATTAAATATTTTTATTTTAAGTTTTTATAAATAAATGCAATAAGCAATACTTAAAAAGTAATTTTAGTATATTATTATTTTATTTGGATATCTTTCTCTATAAAAATTAACAATAAATTTTATATCTTTAGAAATTAATTTTTATACAATTAATTTTTTATTTTTCAATATTTTGATTTATAATTACTTTATGAGGATGTAATCTCCAAATATTTCTAATTTTTTTCTTTAAATTTTTAATAAATCTTTCTGTTTACTTAATTTCTAAAAATTCTATCTCGAAAATTTATAAAGGGAGTAGGATCATAGTAAAGTTCAAGCTTTTCTATCAAACGATTTTTAAAATTAAGTTGTACGGCTGCACGGGAAGTCATCTTTTGAAAAGTTAACAAATAAGTTAACATTACTTTCTCACCATTCGTAAAGCATTCTATAATTTCAATATTTTGCACAATTTGAGCGTAACCTTCAATTGCCTGTAAAACGTTTTCTTTCTTTTTAATAGAACTCATAGGTCCGACAAATTCAACCTCTTCATGTAATAAGCTACTTAATTTATTGATATTTTTATCCACAATATATGCATAATATTGCTTTGCTATTTCTAAGTTGCTTTTATTCATTTTTTCCTCATAAATGATTGAATTAGATGAAACTATATTTAATATAGTATGCTATATTAAATATAGTTTCATCTAATTCACAAGTCAAGGAGATTTCCATGAAACGCACATATAAAGGGCAGAATAGAAAACAACAAGCCCTCAATACAAAAAGTAGAATTCTGCAAGCTACAAAAAATTTATTAATTTCATTTAATTATTCTGAAATAACACTTCAGCAAATTGCCTTAGCCGCAGGAGTCTCAACGCCTACCATTTATGCACTTTTTAAATCTAAAACTGGTATTTTGAAATCACTACTGGATTCAGCTACAGAAGCGGAAGAGTTTTCACAAATGGTTATAGAAACCAAATCGTCTATAACATTAACCGAAAAATTAGCACATGCAGCTAAAATGACAAAACAAGTCTACTCCGCTGAAAAAGAATTAATAAATACTTTACATGGTTTAACAGGAATTTCCGGAGAATTAAATCAATTACAAAAAGAATTAGAAGAAAGAAGATATTCAAGACAAGAAGAAACAGTAAAATTATTTTTACAGGACTCTGAAAGTTGTAAGCAAATCGATCTCAAAACAGCTCGTGATATTTTTTGGGCATTAACTAGTAGAAATTTTTATCACTCATTAGTTGTTGAAAGACAGTGGAAACCAGAAGATTTTGAAATATTTCTAAAACAATTATTAGTTAAAATATTTCAAAAGTGATATTTAAAATAAAATTGAGTTCATTCCTTTTGTTCATAAAATTTGCTATCATGTTCTTAAATAACAGAAACTCTAAGTTTGGATATTCTAATGATAAGAAATTTATTCAATTTTATTCTCGTTTGTTTCTATTTTAAGGCTTATGCCAATGAAAACATTACTATAGCTCGCAGTGAAATCGATTATATTCCAAACGAATATCATGAAAACGGCAAACTTACAGGGTTTCATATTGAACTCATCAACGCTGTCTGCAAAAATTTGGATTGGAATTGTAATTTTGAAAACTATCCTTGGGGAAGAGCCCAAGAGCAAGTAAAAAAAGGGAAGTGCGATGCCATTACATATATCTCAATAAATGATGAAAGAGAAAGTTATGCTTATTTTAATAAAAATTCTATTCTCAGTGAAACTACTTATGCATTTTTCATTACAAAAAATAAATTAAAAAAATTCCGTTTCACAGGTGATATTCTTAAACTTGCAAAAAAATATAATTCTTTAGGGTTAATAAAAAACTATCATTATAAAGATGAAATTATTAAAGCTCCGTTTCAATTTGAATGGAGTGCAAACGAAGAAGCCAGTGCAATAAAGCTTGTGAATGGAAGAATGAATTTATTTTTTGGGGAAGTCACTAGTTTTCATCAAAATTTAAAAAGACTAGGCTATAGTAAAGATATTATCCAACTTAAACCAGAGATCTACAAAATTCCTGTCTATCTTGCTTTTACTAAAAAACTTGATTTTTCTAAAGAAGACCAAGAAAAAGCACTACTAAAAAGCCAGGCATTTGCTAAGGGAATGCAAATATTTAAAAAGACAGAACAATACCAAATACTACTTAATAAGTATTCAAACTTATTTGCAAATTAAAAAAGCCGCATTCCTAAAAATGCGGCCTTCTTACAAAGAAAAAGCTTATTTGCTTTCCTTATGGATAGTATGCTTGCGGCAATACTTGCAATATTTTCTAAGCTCAAGCTTTTTAGTGGAAGCTTTTTTATTTTTAGTAGTAGAATAAAGATTGTTCCCAGAACATGCAATCTTGCCATCACCACTACAAATTAATTTAATGATATCACGCATTTAGTTAACTCCTAGTTTCAATATCTGTGCACACGCATATAAAAACGCAGTGGCGCAAAACGTACAAATAAAATTAGAATTTTGCAAGCAGTTTCTGTCAGCTTATGGTACAGCAAAAGATTTTATAGGTTGTTTTCAGCATCTGAAAGGATAAGTGGACAAATGACAGATTCTATACAACATATTGAAAATATTATAAAAATAATAGAAAATGATATTCTTGAATCAAAACTAGCCTTTGCACAAGAAAAGATATGTCTACAAGAATTTTCTGAAATCGCTGAGGCTTTTCAATATCCTTTAATAGCTGGCGGCAAAAGAATCCGTCCTTTACTCACTCTACTTTGCGCAGGAAGTATTGGAGGAGAAAGGGCTATTCAAAATGCTAGAAATGCCGCTTTAGCCTTAGAAATGGTTCATACTTATTCACTTGTGCACGATGACCTCCCCTGTATGGATAATGATGATCTACGGAGAGGAAAACCAACCACTCATAAAGTTTATGGTGAAGCCAAAGGCCTGCTTGTTGGGGATGCTTTGTTAACAGATGCATTTTTCCACCTTGCGCATACAAAATGTAAATTAACAGAATATTTAAAAAGCCTTATTCAAGAGTTAAGTCTTTGTTCAGGGGCAAATGGAATGATTACGGGGCAGTGGTTAGATATCAGTTTAACCGGTAAGCATGATCTTATTTGGGAACAAATAGAATTAATTCATAAAAACAAGACAGGTAAGTTGTTGGGTTGTGCTTTTGTATTTGGATATATTTGCGGCTTAAACGTTCTAAAAACTGATGTAATTCATGAACATTTTATTTTAAATAAAGGTAAATTAAGACAAGCTGGAGAATTTGTAGGGATTGCTTTTCAAATTATAGATGACATTTTAGATACAACAGGCTCAAGCCAAAGTTTAGGAAAAACAGCTGGAAAAGACCAAGCTCAAAACAAAACAACTTCTGTATCAATATTAGGTTTAGAAAAAGCACAAAATTTGGCCTCTGAATTTACAGAGAAAGCTTATCATTTATTAGAAAGTGTTTTCGCAAATTTTCCCGCCTCAAGCGAAAATGAAACTTATAAAAATTTACTCTTTTATCAATTAGAACAATTACTAGTAAGAAAATATTAATTAGATAGAAATTATTATCTAAGGCAAAATATTCATCCTGATAGTCGACAAATTTTATTATTATTAATTAGTAAAATTTATTTTTGAAACTATTAGGACAATCCTTATGGCTAAGAACTTTCTTGTATTTCTTGTTTTTGTTTCTTTATCAACAATTTCTTGCATTAGTAGAATGAATGATTATAATGAAGATAAATTATTATCAGAAAATTCAGATAGCACAGAAGCAAATCGACTGGCAAATAATTCAAAGTTAGATGTTTTAGAATCATCAGGAAAAAATCATGAATTCCGCATCGTAGACTTAGAAAATCAAGTAAAAAAATTGAATTACTTAATTAATGATTTGACTCAAGACAATAATGTTTCAAAGAAAATTATATCTATTTTAAAAAATGATGTTAGTAGTTTAACAGAACAATTAGCAACAAATAAAAAAGAAATTGAAATTATTAAACGGGGAATTCGCTCCGGAATATTTGAAGATCAAGGTTCAGGTGAAAAGCAGTCACCAGCAAATAATGGACTAAGTATGCTACCTGATTTAAACGAAGGTAGAGATATGTACACTGAAAAAAAAGAAAGTCCGATAATACCTAACGTATCTGCTATGCAAATGAAAGAAACTAACTTAACAGATCCTACTGGTCCAAATCAATTGATAGCTGAAGCAGAAATTAAACTAAGACAAGCTCAATATGGTGAAGCAATTTTAGAACTCAATAAATTGAAAAAAAATTATCCTAATTTTGATGATAAAGGTCACTCTTATTTACTGTCTAGTGAAGCTTGGCTGCGTCTAGGGGAATATAATAATGTACTAAATGAATTAAGAACATATTATATTAAGTTTCCAAATTCTCCTGAACTTACGCATGCCAAACTTCTTGAAGGACAGACCTATGAAAAATTAAATAGCAAATCTAAAGCTGCTTTAATTTATCAAGAAGTTATTACACTTTCACCGCAAAGTATCGATGCACAAAACGCTAGAGATGGCCTATTACGAATGCGAGATGCAAAATAAGGCAATGTTATGGATAGCAAAAGTTATTAATATCATTAAATATATTTTGTTTTGACACAAATCACGAAACGAATCTGTAATTGTTTGTAATTATGTGATTTTTGGAAAATCAAATGATTTCATTCTGATAAAATGGAAAAAGATGTTATTTTTGTGTTGCAGTAAGAGATAAGGCATGCTACAAATCAGGCTAGGACACCTAAAAGGGTAACCCAAAAGTAATGTCGTTCGGGTATTATTTTTGACCTTCCTTAAACAAAATATCCTTTCCTTTTGAACTCTTGCCTTTAGCATTATCCATTCAAAAATTTCCTATCACTTTCCCTCCTCAGAGGGACGACAAGCCGCCGAGCACCGGACAGCACGGCGGCTAGATTTTGTCTAGATACCCATTTTTTAAGAAGGCTTTGGAAGTCCTGTTTTATCAAAAATATCTTCTTTAGCAAATTTTCTTAATTTTATTAAATTAGTATCTATTTTTTCAATATTTCGATTGATAGTTGAAACCATGTCCTGAAAGTTTTCATGATCAAACTTTGGATCCATATATCTTTTGTTCTGTGTATCTTCATTCAATTCTTCTAAAAAGCCTTTAGTGACAAAAAGGGCATTATTAATATCATGGATTAATTCGCGAAGATGAAGGCTAACCATATTAACAATAGCTTCAGGGGTCTGCTCAGGCATAATCCCGTCTCCTTCTTCTTAAAAATGTTCACAATAGCTTAATTATAAAGCATTTTTAAAGATTAGAAATATACTCTTCAATTGCCTTAGTCACTAACCTGACGCACTTAGCTGTTGCTCCAGACCCCTCTGACCAAAGAAATGTTGGTTTATCACACCACATATAAGTATCTATATGATTCCATTGTGTATTTCCTACAAATTTTTGTAAAAATAAAGCCGCTGTAATGGATCCTGCAAAACCAGAACTTCCACTATTAGCTAAATCAGAAATATTCGAATCTAAATAACTTTCATAATCTGCTGGTAAAGGGATGTTCCATACCCAATCGCCAGTTTCTATCCCTGTCCTATAAAGCAGATCAGTTGTGAACTTATGATTACCAAATAAGGAATCTACCATGGTTCCTAGTGAAACTCTTGCAGCTCCTGTTAAAGTTGCTAAGTCTATCAACCAGTCAGGATTATCTTGAATAGCAAAGGTCATCGCATCGGCTAATACCAAACGTCCCTCGGCATCAGTATTATCAATTTCAATTTGTAACCCATTTTTTGCCCGATAGACATCACCAGGTCGCATTGCATTACCGGATATCATATTTTCTGCTAGAGGTAGCCAGCAAGTTAAATTTACAGGTAATTCTAATTTCACACAGGCTAAATAGATTCCTAATGCTGCTGCTGAACCACCCATATCTTTCTTCATGATTCTCATGCCCGAGGAAGGTTTGATATCATAGCCTCCACTATCAAACGTAATTCCTTTTCCTATTAAAGATATTTTAGGTAATTTTCTTACAATATGTTTTGGTTGATAGGTCAATTTAATCAAGCGTGGTTTAACTAAACTTCCTTGCCCCACAGCACAAATCAATCCACAACCTTGTTCCTTTAAAGCTTCATAAGAAAGTACTTCCATATGAATTTCAGCTTTTTCTTCTAAACATTTTTTTTCATTATCTATTATAATTTCAAGAAATTCTTCATATGACTGTGGATTTAAAATATTTGGCGGCATATTTACAAACGAACGTGTGTAACACATTGAATCATGAATCGATATACTTCTTATAATATCCATTTGAGAAAAATTAATATCACTCACATTTATTGAGATTTTTTCTTCTTGAGAAAAGTTTTTATTTAATTTATTTGAAATTGATTTTTGCAAAAACCCAACAAAAAATTCATGCTTTAATGAAGAAAAACTATCTATAAAATTAGTTTCAAATTCTAACAAAAAATTTTTTATTTCAGGATTTTTATTTATAAGATTTAATAAAGAAACAGAAAGTAAAGAGCCTAAGTAACATAAATAATGTGATTTTCCCGGCATATCAAAGCCCAAAGATTTAGGAAATTCTTTGGGGAAAATAAAGAAAAACTCTTTACCAGAATCATTCAGTGGATAAAGAGTTTTTGATTTCAAATCACCATAAATTCGATAAGAAAAATCATAATGCGATCTATTTTCAGTAAAATATTCTTCGGTTAAAAGTTTAACAAGAACTCCCTTTGGCTGTCGGACTCCTAACTTAAGGTCTTCATTACTTTGAAGATTAATATTGAAAGGAGAACTTAACAACCATTGTGAGAGAGTTTTCATTTTATACTTCCACCTTTATTACTTAAAATTGTTTTTCGCAAAACAAGGCTTGAACCACCCGATTTCTTTTTTGCTATTACAGCATATTTTTTCATAGCAACTTTTCTTGCCGCAAGAAACTGAGCATAAAAATTACTTGAAGCAAATCGGAAAGATGGAGAACTATAATGGTCTATTACTTTGCAAAGATCTCTTGAACCTGTCTCATCAATAGCTCGCAACATCCCATTAACGCCATGATTATAAGCAGTTAACGTAAGTGGCCAATTTTGAATTTTATCAAAATCACTTTTCAAGAGTTTCATAGCAGCCCGAGTAGAAATTTTAGGATCAGTTCTTTTTGCAACTGCATTTTTTCCTTCCAATAACTTCATAGTATTTGGCATAATCTGCCAAAGTCCCATAGCACCTACTTTAGACCCCGCTTTGGAATTATAACTACTCTCAACGTGAGGCAGAAAAACGATATCTATAGGTAATCCACTATTTTTTACAATAGGGTAGACAGTAGGTAAATAGTTTATGCTTCGTTGAACTCCTGCATCAAACTGAGACTTTAATCCTGTTTGAACCCTTAAATTATCAATTGCTGCTAAAACATTTTGAGTTGTTAATGTGCCAGGCTTAAACAAGGCTGCAACCCGTTTTTCATCTGCATTCCATTTTTTGGCAGAAGATTTGAGCTTTGTTGATAAACTATTTAAAATACTAGTATATTTCTTTCTTTCGGCTTCAATTTGTTTATTTCGTATCGCTTTACTCGGAGACAACGAAAAAGAGCTGTAAATGATCCCCAAATCATTTTTATCATGTAAAAAAGCTTCATTAACATCTATCTCAGTGTAAACTTTTTCCCAAAAAGCAACATTATCTGCTATACACGCTAAAGCTGGAAAAGGATCCTTCACATTTCGATTTTGAGTCGTTTCGACAATTTCTTCTTCTTCATTATTATACACGCTCTCATCCCGCATTTGTCTTGTTTTTTTTGCGGATTTAGCACCATCATTTTTTTCAAAATTAGAATTTTGTTGATTTTTTTTCTTGTTTTGAACTAAATTTTCTGGTGGTGGGGGTATATTATTAGAATCATCCAAAATCTCATCTTGAGCATCTGAAATAAGCTCAGAATTTTTAACGTTTTTATTATCTTTTTTCTTATTTTTGCCAATTTTTTCCGAGGCAACTGGTTTATTACCTGTTCCAGCGTTAGGCTGTTGATCAACTATTGGATTGTAATATAGAACGGGTTCTTTCCCTGCGTTTTGAGGTAAATCAACCTTTAGATCAAGGCTAAAAACTGTAGAAGAATGCAAAGCAACTACAATTGTTGTCAGGAAAGAAGCTCTTGTTAATTTTAAACTTTTAAGAAACATAAAAAATCCTCTGGCAGAAAGCAATTAACAGCTTTGCGCTTAGAATGATTGAAAGGCAGTGATATGTCTCGCATATCTAAATTAATTTTTCCAGTTTTTTTTGTAATGTTTTTAACTTTTATAGCTGAATTAACGTTACAAAAAGCTAAGATACCAGAATATATTATACCTTTACCATCTAAAGTGACAGAAGTATTTTTAGCAGACTGGGAAATTCTGTTACAGAATACTAAAGTGACAACAATTGAATGGCTTATTGGAGTCTTTCTTTCAGTAATTATAGGAGTTTTTTTAGCGGTAATATCATACAAATTTGCCAAATTAAGAGCATTTTTGTCACCTTTCTTAACAATTTCTCAAAGCGTTCCTTATCTAGTTTTTATCCCATTACTGATGATTTGGTTAGGTCTAGGGATGGCTCCTAAAATTGTTTTGGTGGTACTTACTTGTTCCTTTCCTATTGCGATAGTCTTGCAAAATGACTTATTAAATTCACATAAAGAATATTTTTTATTTACTAAAATGTTAAAAATCAAACCTTTAAAAGCATTTTTTCATATTTATTTCCCAAATTCTCTTCCTGGGTTTTTTAGTGCCTTAAAAATTAGTGTTAGTTATTCTTTTGGTTCAACAGTTTTAGCTGAGTTAATGGGAAGTGAAGAGGGGTTAGGAATATACTTGTTAAGAGCTCAAGCAACATTCAGAACAGATAAAGTTATAGCAGTTGTTCTTATTATAATTTTTATTAGTTTATTAAGTACAAAAATTGTTTCAATAACAAGTGAAAAAATTATATTTTGGAACTCACCTAAGAAATAACGATAGGAAAATTTTATGCTTGAAATTAATGTCGAAGATTATACATATCAAAAAAAAGAACCTGTTATTAAAAAAATAAACTTAACCTTAATGAAAGGGGAAATTACGTCAATTTTAGGTGCTTCAGGTTCTGGTAAATCAACTTTTTTACGCATTTTAATGGGAATGGAAATTGGCGCTTCTGGATTTATTAAAACAGAAAGGCAAGAGTTTAAATTAGAAAAATGGGGAGAAGATCAAAATTTATTTACCATGGTTCCTCAAATTCCTCACTTGCTACCTTGGAAGAATATTTTAGATAATATTTCTTTTGTAGTTACTGATTTACAAATTGAAAAAGAAAAAAAATCTAAAAAAGAAATTGCCTTTAATGCTTTAAAAATAGTACAACTTGATCAACATGCTAATAAGTATCCTAGCGAAATATCACTAGGTATGGCACAACGTATCTCGTTTGCTAGAGCGTTAGTTATGAATTCTGATGCCATTTTACTTGATGAACCTTTCGCTTCACTTGATGCTCATTCTAAATATTTTTTGCAACAATGGCTTTTTCAAAAAGTACAAGAAACCAATAAATATGCTATTATGGTAACTCATGATGTGCGAGAAGCAATATGCTTATCAAAAGATATTCATGTAATTGGTGATAAACCTGCAGTAATAAAAAAATCATTTAATAATATTAAAAGTAACAATGAATATTTATCTGAATATGAAAGAGAGATAGTTAATTTTATATAGATTTAGTGGGATACTTTTTTGATAAATTGGCTGTTAATATTTTTTAAATTTGATTCATCAAATACATCACAAGCTAATTGAAAATCATCTATATCTAAAAATCCTTTTTCACTTAAAACATCTTTTAGTTTATGAAAAGAATCCATAAGCATACCATTTTGATCAAGCAAGCTATCCATTTCTGCTCTTAATTTACAAACTTCTCCGCCTACCCTTGTAATACTATCAAGGATTTGCTCAATTTGTTTATTTAAGCCAGCATTTGCTGTTGCATCATCAGCTAACATACTTGCAGATTCTAAATCCATCGCATAACCCTCAAGGTTTTCATCATTGAATTCTTCAAATATGTCTTGAGATGTATTAGACATTTTAATTCCTTCCACTAAACTTCAATGAGCTTTCAGTCCTTAAAGCTTGTCGGAAGGTTAGGTTATGAAATAAGAGGAAAGAAGGGATAACCTGTCCCTAAAATTGGCACACAAGCAGATTGTATGTTAAAAGGCTGGTGGTTTTAAGCTTTTTATTTTGTTTGAAAGGATAAACTTTAAGTCATGTTAAATATTCTCAAATCACTCTTTGGAACGAAAAACGATCGAGAATTACGTAAAATTGCGCCTATTCTTACAAAAATAAATATGCTCGAAGCGACGATGCAAGCTTTAACTGACGCGGAATTAAAAGCTAAAACAGCTGAGTTTAAGGGGCGATATCAAAAAGGTGAGACCCTAGATTCTCTTCTTCCTGAAGCATTTGCTGTTGTCCGTGAGGCAAGTAAAAGATCCTTAGGAAAAAGGCATTTCGATGTCCAATTAATTGGTGGAAGCGTTTTACATCAAGGAAAAATAGCAGAAATGCGAACAGGAGAAGGAAAAACGTTAACAGCAACAGCTCCTGTTTATTTAAATGCTCTCACTGGTAAAGGTGTTCATGTTGTTACGGTAAATGAATATCTTGCATCGACTCAATCCCAAGAAATGGGAAGACTATATGGATTTTTAGGATTAACAACAGGATGCATTTTAAACGGCATGAGCGATCAAGAACGTCAAGAAGCCTATCGCTGTGATGTAACATATGCCACAAATAATGAGTTGGGTTTTGACTATTTAAGAGACAATATGAAGGTTAGCCTGGATGATTTCGTTCAAAGAGGTCATCACTTTGCTATAGTTGATGAAGTTGATTCAATATTAATTGATGAGGCAAGAACTCCTTTAATTATTAGCGGTCCTTCAGATACAACTTCAGATAAATACATTACTGCTAATAATGCAATCAGAGGTTTAAGAAAAGAAATTGATTATACTGTAGATGAAAAATCTCGAGCTTGCGCTTTAACTGAAGCAGGAATTTCAAAAGTTGAAAAACGATTAAATGTTGAAAATCTTTTTGACCCAGAAAATAATGAACTTGTCCATGCTTGTAATAATGCTTTAAGAGCCCATGTCTTATTTAGAAAAGATGATCATTATATCGTTCAAAATGGTCAAATCATTATTGTTGATGAATTTACTGGAAGACTTATGCATGGCAGAAGATTTTCTGATGGACTTCATCAAGCATTAGAAGCCAAAGAAAACGTTCAGATACAACCAGAAAATCAAACTCTTGCACAAGTTACTTTACAAAATTACTTCAGAATGTATGACAAATTATCAGGTATGACAGGAACAGCTGATACTGAAGCGGTTGAATTTCATAGTATTTACAAATTAAGTGTGGTAGTCATTCCAACCAATAGACCTATGATTAGAAAAGATCACGACGACGTTTTATACTTAAAGCAAGCTACAAAATTCAATGCAGTTGCTGATGAAATTGAAGCAATTCATAAAAAAGGACAACCTGTTCTTGTTGGTACGGTAAGTATAGAAAAAAGCGAATTGCTCTCTGAATTATTAAAAAAGAAAAACATACCTCATCAAGTTTTAAATGCTAAACATCATGAGCAAGAAGCAAAAATTATTGCTGAGGCAGGACAAAAGGGTCGGGTTACATTATCAACTAACATGGCAGGTAGAGGTACTGATATTATTTTAGGAACTGGGGTTCCTGAATTAGGAGGCCTTTACGTCATTGGAACAGAAAGGCATGAAAGCCGGAGAATTGATAATCAGCTGCGCGGACGTTCAGGACGCCAAGGAGATCCTGGGGCGAGTAAGTTTTTCTTATCTTGGGAAGACGAACTCATGCGTCGATTTAATAATAAAGCTAATCAATTTATTATGGAAAGATTTGTTGGTGATGAAGCTATCCATGATCCGCGATTGACTAACGTAATTGGGAAAGTTCAAAAAAGAGTTGAAGGTTTTAACTATGATATTCGAAAACAGCTTTTACAATATGACGATGTTTTAAATCAACAAAGAAAAGCAATTTATTCAGCTCGTATGAGAATTTTACGGAAAGAAAACGTAAAAGATATTTTAGCAGGCGAACCTATACAAAAATTTGCACGCACTATTTGTGATGATTTTTCACCTCCAAGTGGATTACCTGGAGAAATGGTGACAATAGATTATCGCAATTTAGAAAGAGTATTGTTTCGTAACTTCAATAAAGCTATTCCATTTAATCCTGACGAAAGAGCAAAACCTGAGCTGACACGTGAAGAATTTTATGAACTCATTACTAAAAAGCTAGAACAAGAATATAACGATAAAGAAAAGCTTTTTGGTGCAGATCAAATGCGTGACATTGAGCGTTGGGTAATGTTACAAACAATAGATTCATGGTGGAAAGATCATTTATTAAATATTGATCATCTAAAAGATGGTATTGGTCTTAGAGGCTATGCGCAAAAAGATCCATTACAAGAATACAAAAATGAAGCTTTTGAATTATTTATCAGATTAATTGCAGCAGTAAAGCAAGATTCTTTACAAATGATTTACCGAATACAACCAAATTTAGCTGAAAAATTTATAGCAGAAGCAAAAGCAGAAGCTGAAAGAAAAGCAGAAGCTGAGTTAAAAAATGCACATGCTGAACATGAAGATCCAGAAGAAGCTTTTGAAAATAAACTGGAAGAGCAAGAAGCTTTAGAACGAAAAAGAGCAATGTACTCTAATCCATAGAGTAACAAATGTAGTTAATTTATGAAACAATCGAAGTTTACTTCCCTTAATTTAGTAAACTTCGATTGTTTTTTCCAATATAAATTGTCAATTTTGAATTAACCAAGTTTCTATCAAGATAACAATGGCCATTAAGCATATTAATAATGTTTTCTAAATTAGAAACTACTTTTTCTTCCCGGCTACTCAATAAGGTAGCATTTGCTTCTTGAAAATAATTATTATTCTCATAATTAGATAAGAAATTAAATGTACAATTTGCATATGAAAAATGAATTTCTAATTCGCTTTCATTTTCTTTAAATTCAAATAAAATCCATTTATATTTTGATACTTCAAAACTTTCAATAGCATAATTAATTAGTGAAATAAACAGCTCATAAAACAATGCCGAATTTGTTTCTAAAGTCAAATGACTACTCACATGTGAGATAAATTCTAACTGAAATTGTAATTGTTTAATTTTCTTCCGATAGATTTTTTGTAAATACTTTATAACGCTTGTTAATTGAACTTGGTTTTCTGAAAACTCTTGTTCCTTAGAATTATTTATAAATTCATTTTGCTCCTTCTTTTTCTTGGGAAAAACAGAAATTAAATTAATTGAGGGTGTTGGATTATAATTTTCTTTAGAGTAAAACTGATTTAAAGAATTAGAATCACTTCCAATAAATGAATGTTTATCGAAAGCGCTAAAACTGCTTTCACCAAAATTACATATTGCATTACTTTGTATACTACTTGTTTGATGCCTAATTAAAGCTTCTCTCCCAATTTTGCTTTTTGGAAATTGTAATTTAACAGCACGGGATTCTTTTGCTAATAGAACTTTTTTTCTTCTTAATTCCATTAAATTCATAACACGAGAAGCTAAATACTTAAGATATTGAAATTGTCCTTCACTAAAATCGTTTTCTTTGTTATCAAAAATTGCTAAAGTACCAACACAATGTCCATCATAAGAAAGTAGTGGTACTGCCGCATAAAATCGAATAAATGGATTTTGTATTACATAAGGATTTTGTGCCACCCTTTTATCAATCAAAGTATTATGGATAACAAAATAATCTTCCGAATGAATAGCATATTGGCAAAAAGAAAAAGATTTTTCATATTCAACAGGAAAATTCCCGACAATAGATTTAGACCAAATTCTATCTTTATCAATAAAGTTAATCATAGAATAAGCACATTTAAATGATTTTACTGCCAAATAAGCAATTTCATCAAAATTACTATCCGACAAACTATCTAAAATAAAATAACTTTTTAAGGACTCAATTCTTTCCTGTTCTTGTAAAAGAGAGAGAGAGTTATAACAAAAGGATTTTTTTTTCCCATGAAGCATCCTAATATCCTTAAAGTAGAATAAAATAATTTTAAATTCTTGAAATAAAGAATAAAATATTATTTACTTATCAAATTTTTATTAAAGGAAAAATTAAAACAAAAATGCCTTCATATAAAGCAGACATTATTAAGATTAGATTAACAAAAAAATTAAAAATCCGCAATAAATTTTTGTAAATTTTTCTATATATTAAATATAAAAAACTTGAAAAGCTAAGAAGAAATGGAATAAAAATTGTATATAACTTATTATTTTTATTTTTTTTACAAAATAGAAAATTATCCACAAATGAAAGACTTTTTAAAATTATATTTTCAATTAACCTCGCTTGAATGCTTACATGAAAAAGAAATTTTTGCACGTATAAAAATTATTTTTCTGCAAAGTTAAATTTTTTAGATATTAAAGGATTTTAAAATATTTTATAATAGAATAATATGACAAGAAAAATTTTCTAGCGAAATTATGATAATATTTAGACAATTGTAATTTATAGCTTTTTTGGTGTGCTAGAAAAGATAAATATATATTTTTTATTAATTTTTAATTCAATATCTAAAAAATTTGTTAAAATAAATTTTTTTGTAAAAACATTTTTTCTAAAATTCTATAATTTAAAATAGTTTCAATGAATTTTGAATTAATTTCTATCTCATTGAATACTAAATGAAATGTATAAGCTAAAGCTCTAACTTTTTCTTGCCCTCTTAATGATAAATTTTTGAATATCATATTTGAATTCAAAATTTCTTTTATATGATTAGAAAAATTATCATTTAAATAAGAATTTTCTTGTAATATTTTTCTTCCATAATTTTCAACAAATTTATCTAGTTTATATAGATTATTAAAAGATATAATTTCTTTTTCAAAACAATCTAGGACTTTTCTAGAACTTGATGGCTCTAACCAGATTTGTAAACAAAAACGATCCAATAAAGGACCACTTAATTTTTGTAAGTATTTCCTTGTTTCTTTTGGATGGCATCGACAAGCTTTTAAAGTTGAAAACAAATAGCCACAGCTACAAGGATTAGTGGTCGCACATAGCAAAAAATTTGCAGGATACCTTATGTGTCCATTTGCCCTTGAAAGACATACATACTTAGAATCCAAAGGTTCTCGTAAAGACTCCAAACTTTGGGCTGAAAACTCTGACAATTCATCTAAAAAAAGAATTCCGTGGTGCGCCAACGAAACTTCTCCTGGTTTTAATGAACTTCCGCCAATTAAAGCCGCAGATGAAACAGAATGATGGGGATTTCTAAATGGCCTAAGTAAAGTATTATCTTTTGAGTAAATCATTTGAATTTCAAATTCTTCAATAGCTGATAATGGAGGTAATAATTTTTCTATTTTTTGCAAAGTATATGTTTTACCAATGCCTGGTTCTCCCGCAAACAAAATATGATGTTTTCCCATAGCAGAAACTAAAACTCCTACCAATGCTTTAGGATTTGTAGATAAATTTATTATAATATTTTTTATTTCCTGAAAAAAATTACTATTGTCAGAATTTTTTTTAATATCACTAGATGCAGAGAGTATTGGTTTAAAATTAGAAAGATTATTTTCTAATTGTTTTTTTCCGCACACAAACTCCCACCAATCTTGTAAACAGTTAAAATAGAAAATAAAATTTTTATTTATTTGAATTTCTTTATTCTTGCTAGATAAATTAATTCTTAATTGTTCATTTTTATTGAGTAACAAAGCTTTATAAATTAAAATATTTTCTAGATCTTTAATTTCTCCCGAAAGTGTTAATTCTCCCGCAAAATATTCATTTAAGTTATAATTTATTTTTAATTTATCTGCATATAAACTAAATAGAATAGAGGCCGCTACTGCAAAGTCTAACTGCGATAAAGGAGTTCTCGATTCTTTTATTTTTTCACTAGGAGTAATGTTTACAACAACTCTTTTTGCAGGAATTAATACACCAATTGATTCCAGAGCAGATCGAACTCTTTCTCGCATATTCCTTGATGCTTCAGAATTTAACCCCAATATATTTAATCCAGAAAAACCATTTCCAATAAAAGTTTCAATTTCAACTGTTATAACTTCAACACCTATAAGTAAACAAGCTCGCGTTTTTGCCATAATTTAATATCCTTTATAATATAACCTCCTTCACTTTTTAACAAATTAAAAAAAGATTTTTATGTAAAATAAAAAACTGAACAAAATTAATAATTTTCTAATCATGAAAACTAATACTTGTTTAAGAATAAAGAATTTAAAAAATAATCCGAAAACTAGTAAGCTGTAAATTTTACTAAGGAAAACATATGGCTAAGACTATTCTGATAGTTGATGATGTGAAAACAATTAGAAATGTTGCAAAATATGCTCTATCAAAATCAGGATTTACTGTCTTAGAAGCAGACAATGGATCAGTTGCACTTTCAATAGCTAAAAGTCAGCCTGTAGATCTTGTCATTTCTGCCTTAAATATGCCAATAATGGGTGGATTTGAACTTGCAAAAGCACTAAAAGCAGACCCTAAAACACAAAACGTACCCATTTTTATTTTAACCAAAGACACAAACCAGGACGACGCACAACTTGGAAAAGAAATTGGGGTCATGGCATGGTTTGTCAAACCTTTTGTTCCTGATAAATTAGTTGCTGCTGTAAAGAAAGCTTTAAATTAAGGACTTTAAGTCCTCATAGCCCCCCTGCGAGGCTACTCTTGTTTCTTTAACCCCTCGATGGTTTAAATACATTTCAGCTCTTTCAGCCCTTCCTCCTGCTTTGCAATATATAAATATTTCTTTTTCAACCGGAATTTCAGAAAAGCGACTTTCTAATTCTCCCACAGGAATATTTATACTGCCTTCTAAGACTCCAGATGCACATTCATCTGGTTCCCTCACATCAAGCAGCATTCTCTTAGAAGGGTCTGCTTTTTTATATAAGGTCATAAATTCTTTACAGGTTAATTTCATTCTAAACTCCCATTCAAGATGTTGAAAACAAAAGAGGGGGAAATCATTTCTTCCATCTATTTTGCAACAGACATGAGACGATTATACTCATAAGAAGTGGTAGAAAGATATTTCTACCCTTAATCTATTCGAGTAAAGGTAATATTTCCATGCCATCAAGTATTTTACAAAAAATCAGAAATGTGGGAAGGTTGACCCATATTGTAAATATTCTGGCACGTTACGGATTTAAAAGAGAAATTCAACGCACTGAACTAAGTGATCTTTTACAACAAAATATTTCACAAGAACCAAATTCATCACCCTCTAATCTTAATCAAAACTATACAAGAGCCAAAAGATTAGCATTAGCATTTGAAGAATTGGGCCCCACATTTATAAAACTCGCCCAACTCTTATCTGCTAGAGAAGATTTATTACCAAAAAGTTATATTGAAGAATTTAAAAGACTTTGTGACAATGTAAAACCAATTCCTAAAGAAACAGTTGAAAAAATATTGGCTACCGAGCTTTCAGAAAAGCTAATGAGTGAAATTGAATCTTTTGATTTTGAACCAATTGGTTCTGCAAGTATTGGTCAAGTACACAGGGCAATCTTAAAAAATGGTTCGCATGTTGTTTTTAAGATCCAACGCCCAGAAGTTGAATCTATTATAACAAATGATCTTGCTATTTTAATGACTATAGCTTCACTTTTGGAAACAGCCTTTCCTGAATTAAAAATCTTAAAACCTACAGTAATTGTTTCTGAACTAAGAAGGTCTTTATTTAATGAACTCGACTACACAAAAGAAGCTGCAAATACTGAACGAATGCGGCATTTATTCAAAGAAAACTTAAAAATTCATATTCCAATAATTTATTATACCTTTTGTACTCCCAAAATTTTATGCATGTCTGAAGTTTTTGGGATTAAATTAACAGATACAAACTCACTAAAAAATCCTGATGAATTAATTAAAATTGGTGTTGAAACTTTTTTAGATATGACATTCCAATATGGTATTTTTCATGGAGATCTGCATCCTGGTAATTTAATTCAAATGCAAGATGGAAAATTAGGTATCATTGATTTTGGATTAACTGTTCGTTTAAAGCAAAGCTTAAGAAATACTTTAGCATTTATGTTTTATTCATTAGCAAAACATGACATAGAAACTTGCGCTAGATTATTTATAGAACTTACAGAGAAGGAAGATCTCTCCATAAGCAGCCAATTAGAATCAGAAATTATTGAAATTTTAGATAATATTATTTCTGTCCCTCTCCACGAATTGCAATTAGGTAAAACTTTAATGCGCATAGCAAGAGTTGCTGCTAGCAAAAATGTACCACTTGAGAGAGACTTAATTCTTTTTTTTCGAGCTTTAATTGCTTTAGAAAGTTTTGCGCGAAGTGTTCAACCAAAATTTCAATTCATTGAATTTGCAAATGAGTATTATGAAAAAAACTCATTTTTGCAATTTGACAAACAATGGCTAGAAAGAAATTTAGGGCTAGCTTTGCATGATTCCAGTGCATTTTTAAAAGATCTTCCAATTACCCTTAGAATCCTTGCAAAAAAGTTGCAAGCCGGTTCTCTATCCTTTCAGTTTAAATCAGAAGATATTATATTTCTAACTAGAGAATTAGATAGAGCATCAAATAGATTAAGTCTTGCTATACTTTTAGGATCTATAGTTCTAGGAAGTAGTATTGCTACTTATGGAAAACAAGGTAAACTCTATGACTTCTTAGCTACCTTTGGTCTGATTGGATTTGGTACTGCTGTGATTCTTGGTTTGTGGCTTATTATTGGAATTATTCGTTCAGGAAGATTTAAGTAAATGTTACCTGGGTTTTGTGTTGACATATGGTTTTGTTATGGAAGTTTCTCGTATGGATTTGAAAGCATGATCCATGACTACGGGGAAAATGAACTTGCTTTGTGTTTACAAACAAACTCCGAAGAACAGTCAGATGAGATAGAAAGTTTTTTTGAACAGGTAGTAGATAAACCTAAAGGTCTGCTGCGAGTAGAACTAAGAATTTATGGCCCAGAAAAACTTTTTAAACGCCATAATATTAATGGCCCTGTCTACCTATTTACAGACATGGTTCCAAAGCAAGGACCAAAATTTGGAGGCTTACCAATTTTAAAGTTTTTCAGCATTAAAGGAATATCTCCAGCAAACTCAGAAAGTTGGTTTAAACTCGTCCGTCAAATTTGGAATCAAGTCCAACAAAAGTCTCATTAAACAAGATACAATAAGAAAGATTCATAGAATTTAGATTCCTACAAGCAAAATTTTTTTCTTGGGAGGCTTTCGCCTTGCAGTATAGGATAATAAAACTTAGACAGTTTTCATGCATATTGTTTTTTATGCTGATTTCAAAAATATCTTTTGCTGACACGCATGCCAATGTCCATAAAGAAAATGGTGAAGAAGTTTATGAGCCAAAGGCTGAAACAAAAAAGTCCGCCCCGATGAAACAAAAGGAAGAGTCCGCAAAAAAAAGTGAAGAGAAACTAAATTCACATTCGCAGAAAAATACAGCAGAAAGTGAAGCTAAAAAACAAAAAGATTCGCATGGTGATGAAAAAAAAGATTCACATGCTATAGATTCTCATGGTGATGAAAAAAAAGATTCGCATGCTATGGATTCTCATGGTGATGAAAAAAAAGATTTGCATGCTATAGATACTCCCAAAAGTAATATGAAAGATGAAAAAGAACATAAATCAACTTCCCTCTTAGATAAATTTAAAAATAACAAATTAGTTACCTTAGAAGAGGAAGATCCTTATGAAGTAAAAAAACCTATGGGAATTTTTTGGTTTGCAGGAGTTTTTCTTATTTTATTGATAGTTATTTTTATCTTTACTTAAAATCAACTTGAGTTAAAAATGCCTGGTTATAAAAGTTATATTGAAAATGATTTACAAAATAAAAATAATTTACTTTCGCTCAATACATTAGAACATTTAAGAAAATTTGATAAAATACCTAAAGACTATGCAGGATTATGCGCTGGAATTTCATGTCTTTGGTTAATTTGCATGGAAAACTTTTGGTTTCAAAACAATAAGTCTCCAAAAAATAATAAACTATACTACTCAAAATTTTCTCGCGACTTAAAACGAAAAAAAGAAGCAATGCCAAATTTAAGCAAAGCTCTAGAACAAAATAATATTGATAAAAATATCATGTTTTGCGGTTTAGCTTTAGATTTTAATATTGAATGGTTTTATAATAATATTTCTTCTATTCAAAGTTTTTTACACTATCCTGATGAAAATTTGAATAAAAATGAAGTTATATTTATTGAAACAATCAAAGCACTTTTCAAAGATATAAATAATTATTTATATTTTAGTAACATAGGCGTTACTTATATTGATAAATTAGATTTTTTTATTGCTAATATTATTGATCGACTTTTTCTTAATAATTATTTATGCATATATATAAACGCAATTAATCATGCAATGGCTCTTTTCGCTGAATTAGATAAAAGTTCATTAAATACCAAAATAAAACTAACTTTTTTTGATCCTAATATAAACAATGGTCAGTTAAATGTTTTTTTTAATCTTGATCATATTTACTATAGCTTACTTGGAAAAAATTATATTGAAAAATGTAAAAATAATGATTATCTTACTTTTCTAAAAAAAATCTCTTCACTCGTCTATAATAATCTATTTAATAAAAGTGATTTTTTAAAAAGCATAAAAGACACTGAACCTATTTCTTTTCAACTTTTTACTTTTAAATCTCAGCAAAAAGATAATTATGAATTTGAAGATAAAAATATCTTTGAGTTAAATATTATTTATACAAATATTGATGAACTTCCTTTTTTACTTAATGGTTGCGTACGTCTAGGAAATTTGAAAGCTTTTGAATACCTATTAGATAAACTTCGTTTAAATATCAATTTAAACTATATTTTTCCAGATGGCTATACTCTTTATCATTTAGCTGTTTTGCAAAATCAAATATCAATTTTAAAGTTTTTAAATAAATTTAACTATTTAAATCCTAATATTCCATTGACTGTAAATTCAAAAGAATATGCAATCCATGCAGCAATAGCGAACAAAAAAAATGAAATTTTGAAAATAGTATTAAAAAAAGGCAATATTGATGTTTACTCCCTAGATAAATCATCTTTATCACCTTTAGGATATTGTATATATTTTAATAATTTAGAAGCGCTAGATATTATTTTAGCTTATGCAAATTTTGATCCTAATAAAATTTTTTCTGAAATGACTCCCCTACATTATGCAATAAGTAGAAATAATATTGAATGCTTTAAAAAAATATTATTTCATCAAAAAACCAATCCTAATGAACAAAGTTTAAATCAAAGTTTTCCTTTATATATAGCCTCTGGTGAAGGAAAATATAAATTTGTAGAACTTTTGCTTACCCACCCAAAATTAGAAGTCAATAAAACATATTTAGGTTATACTTCTTTGCATAGAGCAGTTACAGAAGATGATCCAAAAATGATAAAACTTCTTTTAACTCACCCAAATATCGATGCGAATATAGAGACTCCTAATCATAACTCAGCACTTTTTATGGCTGTAAAAGATAAAAAAATTGATTGTATTACAGCTCTATTAGCTTCAAATAAAGTAAACGTCAATACCAGAGATGAACAAAGTTTCAATATTTTAACATATTTAACCAGGGAAAGGCCTTTTACCGAAGCTATGGAAAGGGCCATTCTAAAAAAATTATTGCCTCTACAAAATTTGAATCCAAATGATTCATGTTTTGTTGATGGTAACACGCCACTCCATTATGCAGTACTTAATAAAGATATTGATGTTGTAAAAAGCATTTTAAAAATAAAAAATATTAATAAAAATATAAAAAATTCAGATAATAAAACACCCAAAGAAATTGCGATAGAAAAAGGTTATTTAGAAATTGCAAAAATTCTATAGTCCTAAACCTTAAGCATTTCCTGCAATAGCTTTAAATGCTAGAATTTCATTTACTCCATCTAAATCTTTTACTTTCCCTAAAATATAAATCACTTTTTTAAATTGTTCATCTTTAACATTAATTTGAACACTCTCAATTCTTTTTTCATAATACTTTAGAGCATGAATAATACATTCAGATATTGTTTTTGTATCCACAAAATATGCTGATATATATTGAGATAAATCAGGTATTCCAAAATCTAATACAGTTAACTTTTTTTCTAAAAATTCTTCAACAGTTAAACATGATTTTGTATTCAAAATATAATAAATGTTAGAAACAATAGAATTAAGCAAATTGTTCTTTCGCTTTGTTATTTTCCAAATTTCATCGCCTTTTTCTTCCATATGACTGGGATAAAATTTTTCAAAAAAAAGAGCTTCTATTACTTGACCCATAGCACTTCTACTTTTTTTGGTAAAAGAAAATTTCTTCAGGTTTTAAAATATTTTTATTATCATTAAAAATACAAAGCTTAAAATTTTCATTTGTAAAGTTGTCTAAAACTAACTCAAATATAGTAACTCCCCTTGCTGGGACAATATTTTGTACTTTCTCCATTTTATTTCTTTTGTAACCAAGAACTCTATTTCTTATGAAAATATCTAATTTACTTTCATCACAAATAATTGCATTTGAGAGCCAATCTGTTATATTACTTTCACTATCTCCTATTGACTTTTTAATTCCAATATAAATTACTGAATTTAATTTAGAATATGGAATATCAAGTACATATTTATAACCAATTTCTTGAAAAGAAATAGAATGGTATTTATCGCTAATACTTTTTTCTAACAGCTGATTTATTAGTTCAAAGTTTTTTTCAAAGGTATATAGTAAATTTTGATGGTCATAAGTAATTGGAGATTGTGCAATAAAATTATCATTTAATTGGCTTAATGCACCAAGCAGTTTTAAAAGAAGTTCATATAACTGAAAAGGTGTTACTCTTTCACAAGACAAATAAAACTCAAATAGTGGAAGTATTTGATTTAGTGATATTAAAAATAAAAAACTTTCATTAATTTGACTATATTTGTTTTCAATGTTATTCAAATTATCCGAAATAATATTTGCTTTTATTCTTGTTTTTTGCGTAATATCAAGACATTTTTTATACAAATATGAAGATTTTTCAAGGAAAATTTGTGCTGGAATGTAATCTTTAAATTGCCATGTACCATTTAGAACCAATAAATCACAAAGTTTAATTTTATTTAATTGTGGATTTAATTCGTTCTCTGAAGCTATAAAAAGATTTGGTGTCAAACTTGAAATTTGTATTGGGTCAGATAAGGTATTTAGATCTTCAACTTGATGAATTGTTGAAGATAAATACCTTGGATAATGGCCTAAAACATAGTTTTTTTCAGACAATTTTGGTACACATAAAAACAGGCTGATTTTTTGTTTATCAGATGAAGGATCAGGTAAATTAAATGTTAATTTTTCTTTTTCGCTTTTCCCTGATTTGACATACAAACCATCTTGCATAATAGCTTCAACATAATTAATACTATAAACATTTCTAATTAATTCAATTTGATCAATTTCAAGTTTAATAATTCCATATTTATTTATATCTAAAAAACTAAAATAATTATTAACCAATGACTCGTATCGAAGATTTAATTGCTGAAAGTGATGTGGTAACAAAGGCATTCCCTCATGCCACTGAATCATTTCAGGTACTTGATGAAAATTCATTTCATTTCCTACTTCTTAAAGATGTAATATTTACTGAATAAATATTATTATAACAAAATTATTTTTGTCACTAGGTAATTTATTCATTCTACATTTTGACATAAATAATGAATATTTTTCCCTGTATGTAATATTTCTTCATTGTTAAAATGGTCTGGGGCAATTTAAAAACTATTAAATGGAGAATAATATGGCTTCAGAAAGTACACAGCATAAAATATCCCGAATTAGAAGACCACGAGTACAAATCACCTATGATTTAGAAATAGGTGATGCTCGTGAAAAAAAAGAGCTCCCATTAGTAGTTGGGGTTATCGCTGATTTACAAGGACATAGCACTCCAACTAATACACTTAAAGAAAGAAAATTTGTAGATATTGAAAAAGCAAACTTCGATTTAGTCATGTCTAAAATTTCACCCGCATTAACTCTTTCTGTAGCAAATAAATTAAAAGGTACTGAAGGTGAAAAAAGAGAATTCAATTTAAAATTTGAGTCGATTGATGATTTTAAACCAGGAAATTTAGTAAAAAATGTAGATTGTTTAAATGAGCTTTTGGATAAAAGAAAAAGTCTTTTAGATTTAATTAGCAAAGTTGACACTAATGACAAGTTGCATTTGTTATTACTTGAAGCAGCAAAAGATTCAAATAAAGCAAAGTCACTCATTGAATCTAAAGAAACCCCACCAGAAACAAAAAATTAAAAGGAAATTATAATGTCAACAGCATGTATTGAATTAGTACAAAATTCACGAATGATTAAAGACGAAAGTCAGCTTGATTATGCCAAATATATTGTTTCAGCATTCGCTGATGAAGTTGTAAATGGAAAGTTTGGCGAAATTGTTGATTGTGAAAATTTAATTATTCCATTACAAAGAAGAATTGCAGAAATAGATCAAATTTTAACTGATCAAGTCAATGAGATACTACATCATCCTGAATTCCAAAAACTAGAAGCTTCTTGGTTAGGATTACATAAATTTGTTTGTAATACTGAAACAGGTAAAACTTTAAAGCTTAAGTTATTATCAGCAGATAAAAATGAGTTACTGAAAGACATTGAAAAAGCCTTAGACTTTGATCAAAGCGCGCTTTTCAAAAAAGTTTATGAAGAAGAATATGGTACATTTGGTGGAGATCCTTTTTCTTTATTAATAGGTGATTATTATTTTAGCAAATCTCCAAAAGATATTGCCCTGCTCGAAGGAATATCACATGTTGCTGCTGCAGCGCATGCTCCATTTATTAGTTCATGTAACC
Source organism: Pigmentibacter ruber (assembly GCF_009792895.1). NCBI lineage: Bacteria > Pseudomonadati > Bdellovibrionota > Oligoflexia > Silvanigrellales > Silvanigrellaceae > Pigmentibacter > Pigmentibacter ruber. The sequence continues at coordinate 546,498 of NZ_WSSC01000002.1, read as the reverse complement.
CAAATCTATTTGAAATGGATTGTTTTACAGAAATGCCTAATCCAAGAGATTTGGTAAGTTTATTTGAAACATCTGGATTTCTATCATGGAATTCTTTTCGCAATAATGAAGACTCTAAATATGTAACTTTGACACTACCAAGAGTAATGCAACGGTTACCTTATGGAAAAGGATATTTAGAAGTTGATGAGTTTAATTTTGAAGAAAGTATGAATGGATCAGATCATACAAAATACTTATGGGGAAATCCTGCATATGTATTAGGTAACAGAATCACAAGTGCATTCACAAAATATAGTTGGTGTGCTGCAATTCGTGGGGTAGAAGGAGGCGGATTAGTAGATAATTTACCTGTTTATACTTATATCTCACCTGCAGGTGATAAAGAAATAAAATGCCCAACAGAAATTATTATTACAGATAGAAGAGAAAAAGAATTAAGTGATTTGGGCTTTATTGCTTTGTGCTATAGAAAAAATTCAAATCAATCTGTTTTCTTTGGCGGACAAACTGTCGCAAAAGTAAAAGAATATGAAGATCCTGTTGCTACAGCAAATGCCAATATTGCCCTCCAACTTCCTTATATTCTAGCTGCATCCAGATTTGCACATTACTTGAAAGTTATAATGCGCGATAAAATAGGTTCTTTTACAAGTCTTGGTGAAATTTCTATTTTTCTCAACAATTGGATATCTCACTATGTTTTATTAAATGATTTCGCTTCACAGAGCGTCAAAGCATCTTACCCGTTACGCGAAGCTAGAATTGATGTGTATGAAATTCCAGGAAAACCTGGTTGCTACCGCTCAGTTTGTTTCCTTAGACCACATTATCAATTGAATGAGCTTACTGTTTCAATTCGTTTTGTTTCTGAACTTCCTCCTCCAGCTGCTGGGTAAGAAGTTTTAACAATTTTTAGGAGACTGTTATGAAGTTTTATGATCGAGACTACTATGTTGTTCATTTTGAAGGCGGAACTTTGCCAATAAAAGGTGATTTCCAAGGAAAAAATTATGAAGATTCTGTAGAAATACTTGAATTTAGCAAACCTATTTCTGATGAAAAACAAAGTTCGCCTTCTAAACCTGATCCTGAAGCTATGGTTGGACCAATTGAAATTACCTTAAAGCTAGATGATGGAGCATCAAGAAAAAAGATTCACAATGATTTTATCAAATGCGTAGGTGGAAATTATGACCATTATACAAAAGTTAAAGTTTCAAAAATTTGTAAATTAAATGATGCTTACAGCTTTAAACTTGAACTAGAATTAGAAAATGTAAAAATTCATGGCTATGAATCAGGAATGCGGCATGGAACATTCATTTTACATTTTACAAATGGCAAAATGACCGAAGCTGAAATTTCAGACCAAGGTAAACACGGAGGTAATCTAGATTCCTTTTTGATCAAGTGTACAGATCCACCTGTTGGTAGTGCTGGTGTATAATTTCATTGCATTAGGTAATTTATTCCTACCAAAAAATTTCCTCTTTTAAATAAATAAAATAAAATATAAGTAAACATTCTTAGGTTGGTATTATGCTTGAACAAACTGAAAATGAATACATAGAAAACGAATTAATGTATTTGTATGAAAAAATTCAAAATTACTCTAAACTATTTCCTGATATAGCTTCAAAACTAAGATTTTCATTAAATGGAAGCGATGACCCTCATATCCAACTTATGCTTGAATCATTTGCTATCCTCACGAGTAAATTACAAAAACAAATAGATAATAGTACTTATCCGATAACAGCAAATATTTTAGATAATCTGCATCATTCAGGAAATAAGCCTATTCCTGCGCAAAACATATTAAAATTTGAATTAGATGAAACACAGATTAGTACCTTAACAAATGGTGTAAATATACCAAAAAACACTATTTTTTATCGAAAATTTGGTAGCGAATTTTGCAAATTTATGACAGAAACAGAAATTACACTTCTACCTCTAGAAATTAAAACTATTACAAATGAAAAGGATTTGGAAAATAGCAAAAAAATAAATTTAAGCATATCAATTATTCCAATGCGAGGAAGACAAAAAGCTATAAATATTAATAGTTTAAAATTCTATTTAAATGCTCCAAAATATTCACGTGCACATTTTTTAGATCTTTTATTTAATAATAAAACAGAAATTTTCTTAAAAGATAAGAAAAGAAATATTAAATTTAGAGTCCCTGCAAATAACATTATACTCCCTGCATTTAAAGAATATACTAATAATACTGAATATTATAAAAATTTTCACGATGCGGTTAAAATAATACGCGATTTCTTTTCTTTCAAAGAAAAACTTTACTATATTGAAATATATCATGAAGAATTAAAAAACATTACTGGAGAATTTGAAATTATTTTATCCTACGAAAAAAACCAAGAAAGAGAATTTTCATTAAAGAAAAATTATATTCTTTTTAATACAGTACCAATTATAAATTTGTATAGAAAAACGAGTGAACCATTAATTTTTGATGAAAAGAAAACTCAATATTTTGTTTACTCAAACTATAGTTTGAAAAATTTTGAAACTATATTCGCTGTAAATAATGTTTACTATGCAAATAAAGAAAATGAAGAAATTCTCCCAATTAGTTCATATCTACCAAACGAAATAATGTGCACTACTTTTTATGAAATTAAACGAGATTTATTAAATCCATCTCAATTACTATTCAATTTTATACAACCAATTAACAACAGCAATAATAATATTCCGGTATTTTGTAATTTATTTGTAACTAATGGAAAATATGCAGAGCAAATATTCGAAAATGACTTATTTGAAACAGACTTTGCATGCCCTGTAAAGAAAATTTATGCCTTGAAAAATAGTAGTTCTTTTATTGGAATAAATACAAATAATAATCTTCAATGGAGCTTATTAAACCTATACCAAACCAACAGTCTTCCACTTTTTGATGAAACATTTTTCCTAAAAAAATTAAAAAAAATAATTGATTTATACAATCTAAATACACCCGAAAATTATCAAGAAATAAATGCATTTTTCAACAGTATAAAAAAAGTGACTATAAATAAAAAATTGATTAACAAAACAAGACGAATGCTTGATGGCATGGTTGATTCATTTGAATTTAATTTTACTTTAGACAATGATAATTCCAAGTTAGAAAGTTATTGTATATTTGGAGAATTTTTACTTTTTATTATTAAATCTTATTTACCAATAAATAATGAAGCTACAATAATCATAAAAAAAGAAAATAAAATAGAACAATATTACAGAAAAACCACATTATGAGTAAAATATCAAAAAAGCAAAAAGAATTATTAAAAACAATTTCCACTAAATATGAGTTAATTCCTCTAATAAATTACTTAAGCAAGAACTTCAAGATACAAAACAACAACTTAACATATCTAATTAATTATTCATTCTCAAATACACTAAATACAATCCATGAAATATCTATATCAAATGAAAATAATTTATATATCAAAGTAAATGCAAATAATTTTCTCGGAATGAAAGGAATATTACCTGATTATTTACTAGAAATTGCCAATTATAGTAAAAATAATTCTTTTAAAGAGTTTTTTAATATTTTTTTTAATAAGATATTTCACCAATATTTAGAAATCATTAGAAATAGATTTATTCTTCAAAATAGAGAACTTTATTTTGAGATCTTTCATAGTCTTAATTTAAGAGCTTCAAATAACTCAAACTATTTTAAATTTATTTCTCTTATCAATAATGATTTTCAATCAAATACATCTTTGAAAATAATACTTGAAAATCTGACAACATTACAAGTTAGTATTGAAAATAATAAAGGTAAATTTTATGAAATTCCAATTCAATTACAAGCAAAATTACTTTCTTCTACTAGATTAGGAGAAAACTCTTATCTAGGAGAGTGTAAAATAATTCCATCTAGAAAAATAGATATTATTTTTCATTTAGATAAAGAAGATAAAATTGAAGAAGCTATAAAACTTATTACTAGCAATAAAATAATAAATTTAATTAACGTTTATACAAACAAAAAAATTGGATATGATTTATATTTAATTTTTAACAGTAATAAGCCATTGATACTTAAAAAAGAAAAAAACAACCTTGGAATTAATACATATTTAAATAATACACATTCAAAGGGTAATAAAATAAAATTGAAAGTATTTAGGATGAGAGAAGATGAATATTAATATCACTGAAAAACTTTTAATAGAAGTTTATTCTGAAATACAGATAGAGACGGTAAAAAACAAATACATAATTAATAATCTGCAATTTATCCAAAAAATATCTGAAATTGATGATTTATTAATAAGTATTATAGATACAAATAATGAAATTAATCAAAGCGTCCTTAATAAAAAGGTCATTATTTATATAGAAATTCCAGACAAAATTACAGATTATCCAAAAGAAAAAAGAGTAATTAATTACACGGGATATATTTATAATTTCTTTTCAGAAAATAATGAAATTAAAAATAAAAAAGAAAAAATTTATACCTTCAATATAAAACCAAGTTTCTACAAATTAAATGAAGGTAGAAGAAGAAAAATATTTCAAAACAAATCTTGTATTGAAATAGTTGAAGAAATATTAAAAGAGAATAATTATTCAGAATATAAATTAAATATTTCTGATAAATCAATTTATAAAAAATTAGAATACATAACTCAATATGAAGAATCAAATTTAGATTTTATTTCAAGATTATTAGAGCAAAATAGAATATTCTACTTTTATCTTTATGACACCAATAAACAGACTTGTGAATTTATAATTTCTGATAATTATACACAATTTAAAGATGAGACCAAAATTCCTTTTAATGTTGTCTATCAATTCTCAGCAAAAGATAAGTTTACTGAGATATTTCCTCCATTAAGCAGAGAAAGACAGATAATCAACTCAATATTAGTAAATGCTTATAATTATAAAATTCCAAAGACAAAATTAACAAAGCAGCAAAAAAATGAGGATCAAAATTTATTCTCTACTTATGGTGAAAACTTTCAAAGTATTTCTGATGTTGAAAAATACTTAACAACACTGTTTTTAGAAAAAAACTACGATTCCACTAATTTTGAAAGTTATATACGAAGACCAATTGATATTGGAACAAAAATAAAGATTAAATCAAAAGACTATCCAGAATATGATGGTGAATATGTTATATTTAAAAGATCTTTTACTATCGAAAAATCGAGACTATTATATAATATTTGTTTTTTTCCAGCAGAAAAAAAATTTGCTCCTAATTTAAAGTTTAAAAAACCAATTGTTCATGGAATACAGTTAGCAATTGTTGTAGGAAATAAAAATGAGAATGTTTATGTTAATAAATCTGGAACAATTAGAGTACAATTTTACTGGGATCAAGATCATGAGTTTAATCAAGAAAGCTCAAATGATATTCGTGTTTCACAATTTTTTGGTGGCAGAAGTGGAGAAAATAGTTCCATGGGAGCTTGGTTTATACCTAGAGTTGGGCAAGAAGTTGTTGTTGGTTTTATCAATGGCGATCCTGACCAGCCTATTATTCTGGGTTGTCTTTATAATGGATCAAATGCTTCACCTTTTGAAGGAAAAGAAAATTCAGAAGGTTACACAAAATCTGGAATAAAAACTTGCTCAATACCTGATGGGGAAAAGGGGCATGAATTTATTTTTGATGACAAAAAAGATGAAGAAAAAATAACCTTGTCCACCTCAAAGGATCTTGAAATACTGGTTGCTAATGACTCAAATTTTAAAATTCAAAAAAATTCAATAGTAGAACTAGAAGAAGGTGACTATACCTTTAATATAAATAAAGGTAATAGAAAAGTAACACTAAAAGAAGGAAATTATTCAATCACTATAGAAAAAGGAGAATTGATCATTGAAACCGATAAGAACATAACATTAAAATCAAAAGAAAATATAACATTAAATGCGGATAAAAATATTGAAATTAATGCTGAAAATATTTCAGTAAATGCAAAGGACAGTATAAAAAATTCTGCCAAAAATAATGTATCAATCGAAGGAAATAATATAAAAACCACATCTAAAATGGATACTCAATTAACAGCTACTGCTAATCTAAAAATCTCAGGAGGTACAGCAACAAATATTAAAGGGCCAACTGTAGGTATTGAAAGTAATTTATCTTTTGAAATGAAAGGTGCCATTGGAAAAATAGAAGCGTCTGGACCTTTAGAAATTAAAGGTGCTATCACTAAACTAAATTAATTGTTTAATGGAGACTCCATGAATTCAAATGATAGTTTGCAGGAAATTAAAGAATACTATGATAATGGTAATTTAAAAAGTATTTGTCATAAAAATAATTTCGGATTGAATGGCGACTTTAAACTCTATCACATGAATGGTAAAGAAAAACAAATTTCTTACTACTTGAATGGGTTACTACAAGGAAAGACAACAATTTGGGATGAATTTGGCAATACACTCTATGAAATGGAATTTTTATCTAATAAACTAAATGGCCCATTCATTGTTTACTCTCAAGGAATAAAAAATATTTGTATGCTTTATATAAATGGCACTTTAAATGGTAAATATGAAGTATATTCTAGCAATGGAAATTTAATTCAATCGTCTACATATTTTAATAATTTACTTGAAGGTGAGAGCAAGTATTTTAATGAAACAACAAATACATTAATTAAACAAGAATTCTATCGAAAAGGAAAACTTTCAGGAACTGTTACTACATTCTATCCAAATCAAAATAAAATGTTAGAGCAAGAGTATATAGATGGAACTTTAAATGGATTTTCTAAATTTTACTCTCTTGCAGGAACTTTAACTGAATGTAAAGCATATCAAAATGGAAAAATAATATATCAAAAGAATTTTGATTCAGAAGGAAATGAAATCTCAAGTTCAAAATTACCAAGTTTCAAATTATCATTTATGAATAAATTTCTCACAAAAATATTGAGCTATAAAACTTGAGTTTGTCCTGGATTTAAAAAAGATATCATTCCACCCCACATACATATTCCTTTTGAATTTATATCTAAAGCTGGTTTTCCACCCATTAGAACTGTTGGTGAAGTTGTCAGCCATGGAGCTGAAATAGCTGGTATACAAGGTGCTGGAGTAAAAACCCCTAGAGCCGCTGCAGTTAAAGCAACAACCATGGGATTGGCTGGAGACTGGCACATCCCAAATGGCGGGATATTAACCATAGGTATATTATCCATAATTTTTCCTGCAGGTGTTGGCATAAATACCATAGAATCAGGCAAAGCATTAAAAACAGCTGGAATCATTCCAAAACTACATTGGATTTGACCCGCTGTACATGAAAGTGGACATGGCATTTTCATACTCCTTAATCATATTGATTTTCATCTTCGTGACTTGAAAACCTTTCTTGTTTTTGAGAATCTTCAAACAATGCGAAAAGACTATTTTGATCACTCGATATTTTAAGAACTTCAAATACAATCTCAAGAAAAGATCTGTTTTGCCATTTTAGTGCACGTAATACAATCAAAGGAACAGGACTGTGTGGCTCTAATTCAAGAAGCATATCAGCGTACTTTCTTAAATTATTATAAATATCATTCCTATTTAATCCAGAATTTTCAACTTTTTCATAATAAATTTCTTTTTCAAAATTATGAAATTTACTATCTTGTAAATTATCATTTTTTGCCTCCCCACTTTTTGTTACTTTTAATTGTGATGAAACAAATTTTTTTATATATTGGGTAACTTCAAAAATTTTTCCAAATATGTTTTCCTCAATTATTTTTTCAGAAAATAAAAATTCTTTTAATTTTTTTAGGTTCTTTTCCAATTCTTGCAATTCATCTTGTATTACTAGGAGAATTTCAAAATCATCCTGTTGAAGTAATATTTGCAAAGAGTCAGAAGTCTCTTTTTTTCCCATAAATAATTCTATATCTTTAAAAAAGATAAATTTGTTTGAATTTTTGATTTGAAATAAAGGAAGTATTTTTAATAAATATGGCAATTTTTCATCTAGCCAAAGATATGGAGATTTTCTAGAATCACTTTCTTCTTGCAATTGGGGAAAAACGTTTTCCCAATATTTAGTACTTATAGATAATAAAAGCTCACATGAATTAGCTAAACCTAAAATACCATATTGTTTTAATCTTGACTCTAATAAATAACAACAAACCATCAGATCTTTTGTTTTATTCTTTAACAAATCTAAGCACAAATATTCAATTCTATTCCAATTAGTTTCCTTACTATCTGATAAAACCCAAACTCCTAAATTTTCATTTTCTGGTTGTTGTCTATCTCTTTTAATTTGCAAAAAACTTTCATCATACATAACATCTTCGCCACATGGAAAATTTTTACTTATCGGTTCTAAAAGCTGCGAGATATTTAAAAGATTTATTTCCATACATTATTTCCTTCATTTTTAGAATAAGAAAAATTATTGGGGTAAGGAGCTTCTGTTGGAAAAGGTGGAATTGGTATATATTGTTTATCTAAATTTTCCACACTAATTTTCATTACAATTTTAGCTAAATTTGTCTCTATATCATCCATGTTTTTTAAATTTTTAATCTTTTTTACTGGAACATTAAATTTCAAAAAACGAGATGAAAAATCTGAGTTAAATTGATTGGAATATTTTCTTTGCAGAGCAAAAATAGACCATTTATTGTTAAATTGAATAACAACTTTTTTATCAATATTATCTATTTCATATAAATTCTTTTTCTTTTCATTTTGTAAATTTGGATATACGGGAAAATCTTTCGCCCATCTTAAGGAAATTGTTGTAGGATCAAGATATTCCCAAGATATTTTCTTTATTCTATTCGTAGTAGATATCTGTTTATTTCCAAAATCAAATTCTCTTTCAACAATACTTTCAGTATTTTCTTCATAATTTTTTGATATTTTTAAATCTACTAAAAAGTTTAATTTTAATTGATCTGCTTCTGATTTAACTGGATCAAATTGTATAATTTTAAAGATGTTATCTAACTTACTTAAAAATTCAAAAGTGTCTTTCCATTTATTTTTATCAGAAATTAAAACCTTATATTTTTCTAAATCTCTAAAAGAATTATACATTGAATAAAGTCTGCTAAATTTATCAATATCTAGTTCGTCACTTGAATTTACTGGAAGATTTAAAGAAAATGGGAATTTCCCAGAAATTTCTTTATTAAAAAATAATGCAAGTTTATCATATTCATTTTTATAAAAATTCTCTATAAGTTCATTACACTGATTTTTTAAAAGAACAAGAATATTTTTCTGTTTCTCAAAAAAGAAATCATAAATACTAGAATTATTATTATATTTTTCAATAATTTCATTGCAATTTAAAGTATTAATTTTTGGCATAGTATTGACAATAAAATCTTGTAAAGTTAAAAAACTGCTATCCTTACTTTTTAAATCTAGTGCTGCAATATTATTTTTCCAGAAAACAATATTTTTTAAATCATTTTGGGAAAAATCACTTCCTATAAAATCTGATAATTGTAGTAAATTTTGAACATAATCATTTTTTATTTTAATGATTTCATTTTTTTGCAATTCAATATATTCATTTAATTCTTTGATATCATTAACCATGTATGCTTGAAATGCTAAGTTTTCAATACCATTCCACCATTTAAAATTTGCATTTTTTGGACTAAAAAAACCTCTATTATTAAAATCTTCATGAATATATGATAAAAAAAGTGAAATATCTGTATTAAATGAATTTTCTATAGACTTTAATAGATTAATAGCCCCAATTTCTTTCAATTTACTCAGAATGTAAGTATTTCGTTTTATATTTTGATTAAAACCAAGTATTTTTTCTTTACTTATTTTCTTATTTTCTGACTCAAAGGATATATCATCAGTATGTTTTACTTTCAATAACATCTCAAAGGAAATACTTTGAGCAGCGTATTTTGTTAAGAGCGTGATAAATTTCGGATTGATAGTCTTAGTTTCATTACTTAGAAATTTATCATATTCTATAAGCAATGACTCTAAATATTCTAAATCACTTTCAGACCACTTATACTTTTCTTGATATTGAATATTTTCAGGAAGTTTTATTCCAATTGAATTCATCATAAAATTTTTTTCTTTAAATTTATCTAAAGTAGCCAGTAATTCAGGAATTTGTGGCGAAATAATGATTTCACTATCATTTTTCCCTTTATCTGTTTTTTGCGCCAGAAATAGAGCTCCTAGTACTTGCGAATTAAATGATAAAGACTTGCTATTTCTTAAAGAAACTGCCTCTTTTATTTTGTTTTCAAATATCTGCAAAGAGTTTTCATCACTTAGTAAAATAGATTTCTGCAAGATAATTTTAATTCTCTCAATTGGATTTAATAAATTTGTTGGTATTTTAAAATTACCTTGTTTTGTTGAAACAAAAGAATTATCAATTAACTTATTTAGTAATTCATATAAATCATTGAATTTTTTTTGCGCAATATTTATTGTTAAATCTTTATCAATATTATCTATTTTTTCTACAACTGAATTAGAAATTTGAAAAAGTGAAGAATCTCCTTCAATTCCTTGTTTTGCAGAAGTAAGCAAATCTAAAAACTTTTTACTAAAAGCATTTTTAATTAACCGCAAATCTATATTTTCTTGGTTTTGATCTTTATTAACTTTAAAGTTTATATTATATTTATCAAATAAATCACTTAAATCAGCATCAAGCAAATAATTTAATAATTTTGTTGAATCAACAACGTTAACTTTTTCATTAAGTTTATTAAAAAGATCAATGTAGTTTTCATTCTTCCAACTTAATTCAGAAAAAGCGTAAAGATCTTTTAATTCATTTATGTTTATTTCTAGTTCTAAATTATCTGAATAACCTACTAAATTATTTGTAATAAGTTTACTATTTTTATCTAGCAATGAATATCTTATTGGTTTTATTACATAAAATATTAATAAATTATTATAAAGATACTCTATATTTTCTGTATATCTAGATAAATAACTAATTGGATAAAAGATACTTTTTATATCATTTTCAAAAATTGGATTATACATATCATAAACATATACAATATTTTTTATACTTATTTCTTTGTCTTTTAATTTAATTTTATTTTGTTCATAATTTTTATCAATATATGAAGTCAAATAATATATATTTTTATCAACCATATCAACATAATTTTTTGTTTTTTTTGCAAAGAAATAAGTACTGAAAGAAAAAGTTATAATTAGAAAAGGCAGAATTATTTTTGGATATAAAGCATAACGCTGAGCACTCAAAAAGTAATTAAATGTAGGCGAACTCAACTTTATTTCTGGTAATACCTTCCTAAAAAAAACGTCTTTAATAAATAAACTTTTACCAAAGTTAATAAATTCATTTGGAGCTTTAAAGTTACTAAAGTATAATGAATTATTTTTTGACTTAATAGGAACTCTTAATCCTTCAGCTTCAAATCCTGTTAAGTAAATTCCACGCAAAGTATAGCTATGATTGAAAGATTTATTATTGAATATAATATTGATGAATTCCTTCAATTCAATTAAATATAATTCAAGTTCAAGTGGAAAATTAATAGTGTCTTTATTATATATATTTTCTCCATCACAAATTTGTTTTTCAATATTAAATTGTTTAATTTTCTCTAGTATGCTATTTATAGCTTCGTCAAAAAAATTCTCTTTAAATATAGCTTCTAAATCATAGGGATTTGACCATCCAAAAATTTGATTTTTAACATCTTCACTTAATTGGGAAGTAAATTGATTAAAGCCATAAATTTCTTCCAATTCAGTTACAAATAAATAAACAGGAATTTTCAAGCCAGATAAATTTTGAATGTAGTTTAGTATATTCTGATAATTTAATGCTAAAATTTTAATTTTTTCTTTTTTAATTGTTTGACTTTCAAAATATATATCGGCTATTTCAGTTATTGGTATTTTTAAAATTATTGACGATATCGGCTTTAAATACCTAAATTTTGCAATTGTACTAATAATTTTTTTTATACTTTTTTTATAATTTACTGCTCCATACTTGAAAAATAGACTTTGCTGATCTATATCAATCAAAATATTTTCATTATATGTCTTAACTTCAAGAAGAGATTCAAATTTTTCTTCACTATTAAATATTAAATTAGGATTCTTAAAGATATCTCGTTTTTCATCTTTATAGATTCCAAAACTTACTATAAAGTTTGGATTAAATTTTTGATTGTTCAATTTTTTAAGATCAGAAATAGAGGATTTTAAATATAAAAAAAATGCATCTTTTTTAAAAAATTTAAAAGCATTAGAAAAAGACATCTTCTTAGGAAATGAAATTTTTTTACTTTTTTTTAATTTAATTTTTTTCATTTTTTTATTTTTTAAAAACAACCAATAAAAAACCAAAAAAGCAGAAATAAAAACAATAAAAATAAAAGAAAAATAAACTAGAAAGAAAAGTATTGAATTTGTAGCTAGAAGTTTGTTTAAATTTAAAATCATTTAACTAACTCATTTAAAATTTGATTATACTTTTCAATTTTTTCACTACTTTTATTTGTTATAAAGAACCAAAGTAAACTTGAAATTAATAAATATAAAAAAATCGTTATCAATATGTAAAAATACCATTTTTTTATGTCAGGTAAAAATAGTTCTTTAATTTCTTTTGGAATACTTAATGAATTATTTAAGACTAATTCTTTTTCTTCTGTAATATTTAATTTACTATTCAAAATTTTGAAAAGTTCTTTTTGATAAAATTTAATTTTATCTTCTTCTTTTGTAATATGAAATTTTCCTTTAAAACCCAAGCCAAGTAAAAGCAAGTAAACGTATGCTAGATCTGAATTTAATGTGTCATTTTCTTTAATAATTTTTTCAATTTTATCAAAAATAACTGACCCAGAAGATCTAGTTCCATAAAATGTATATTCAAGAGTGTTATCTTTCCAGTAATCTGAAATTTCATTATTTTTTTTCAAAAAAAATTCATCACTAAGAGCTATCATTGCATATTGAAACTCTAAATATATCTTATTATTTATTCTTTCATAGGATGTATTATTTGTAACAAAAAGTACAATATTTTTATAAATTTCATTCCAAATTTCCTTTATCTCAGAATAAAAATCTTTTAATTCAGTAATTGATCTTTCTTTTATAATCTCTAATTTCAAATCAATTGTTTTCTCAAATAATGTCAAATCAAAGCAAAATTTTTCAAAAAATTGAATATTTTTAGTTTGAAGTACCGATATACTCATATTATATCCTAATTTATTACATTATCTAATAATCTCATTCATTTGAAAAATTTACTGAGTAAAATTTGCCTGGTGTTAGATAATTGATATTTCTTTCTTTATCATACTAAAGAAATTTATATTAATATTATGTAAATTAAGGAATAATATGAAGTTTAATAATATAATAAATATTACTTATTTTTTAATACTTGTATTTTGCAAAATAAATTTTTGTTTTGCAGAAGATTTAACCATTGTAAAAATAGTTTCATGCCACAGCCCACCTTATTTTTTTTATGAAGATAACAAATTCAAAGGTTCAGAAGTAGAACTTTTAGCTTTAATTTTTAGATATATGAATATAAATTATAATTTTTATATCACAGATTGTAATGATGCAATTCAAAAAACTAAGGTCGGATATTATTCTATATTATTACATAATAACATTAATAAAAACGATAGCTCTAATTTATTATCTAGTGATTCTATTTTTCAAATGAATCTTGTTTTTTTTAGAAAAAAATTTGATTATACGCAAAGTTTTTTGAAAAATATAACTATAGGAATTCCTTCTGGCTATTCAGATACAAATCTAAAAAAAAATAAAAATTATCATCTCGTCTCAATATCTGGAAACAATAATTACTTAAATGCACTTCTTAAAGTATATTTTAATGAAATAGACTATTTTCTTTGTGATCAAATAACTTGTGAATATGTTATAGATAAATATAAAAACAAATTCCCAGAGCTAAATCGTATAGAACGCAGAACTACTCAATTATATGAAAAACTATCCAGAAATGCTTATTTTTCTAAAATTAGTTCAATAAACAAAGAAAGATTTTATGAGTTTAATTATGTTTTAAAAAAAATTAAAAACACTTATGCTTATAAAAATATTTTAAATAAATACAATATCAGGAATAATTAAATGAAAAAAATTGCTAATATTTCTACACTAGTCATTTTTTTTCTTTCTTGTACTACACCAAAAATGAATTTAGAAGCTTATATAGATATAAATGCAAATAGTTATTCTGCAATACCAGTTGATGTTATTTTTATTTATGATGATAAAGTTATTGATGAATTTAAGAAAATGTCAGCTGCTAATTGGTTTTTAAAGAAAGAACAGTTTATTAATGATTATGCTGTGAATAATTTAATCCAAGTCTTATCTTATGAAATAGTACCAGGTCAACATTTTGCTGTTTCTGACTTTAAACCAATGAAAACTCCTTTAATTACGATTTTGTATGCTAATTACCTCAATTCAAATGAAAACAGAATTATCTTATCAGATTATAGTTCTATTCGTTTGAAATTAAAAGAATCTTCTTTTTTGCTAAATCAATAATTTATGTTTTTTAAAATCTTTGTTACTGTCTTCAGTGTATGTCAAAGCAAAGCTTTAACTATGAGGTACATATGACTGAAAAAACGATTTTTGAAAAAATACTCGCCGGAGAGATTCCTTGCAAACCAGTTTATGAAGATGAATATACTTTAGCATTTCATGATATTGCTCCCCAGGCACCTGTACATGTATTAGTAATACCAAAAAGAAAAATTGTTAATGTTGCAACCTCAAATGAATCAGATATTGAACAAATGGGCCGGGTGCTCTATGCAGCTAAAAAAGTAGCAGAATTAACAGGTATAGATAAGTCGGGTTATAGACTAATTATGAATAACGGTGAACACGGCGGACAAACTGTTTACTATCTCCATTGCCATGTCATGGGTGGTCGCAGTTTAGCTTGGCCTCCAGGGTAGAAAAATAATGATATTTTATTGAAAAACTTATTTTTCAATTGATCATATTCAAAATACCTGAAAAATAATTAATTCAAAAACTAAAGGCAGCATAATTTTCTAGAAAATTATGCTGCTGAAGGGTTTTATATTCTAAACATTTATCTTATAAATTTGCAAAAATATCTTCAATTTTCTGCAACTTAACAGATTCTAAAATTTTGAAATTTGCTTCTTGAATTTGTGCTGTAGTTAAAGAGCTGCGAGTAGTTTTAGACAATGCATTAGGATTAGTATCAGAAATAAAATCATTTAATAATTTTAATATTTGATTATAATTGACAACTGATTTAGCCATTTCTGCCTCTAAATCACTATCTATTTTATCAAGTTTAGCAATAGCTTCAGTTTCTGTTGAAAGAATTTTATTCTTTTCAATTCCATAATCAGACTTAAGTTTATCTAAATCTAGAGCTATAATTTTTGCACTTATTTCGTTTTTAATAATTTCTATACTGTTAGTCTTACCTATTTCTTTTAATTTAGCTCTTTCATTATTGAGATCTGCTTGTGTATTTTTAGTTGGAAGAGAAACTTGATCAAATTTATAAGTATTCATTTGGTTAGAAGTTAATGAAATTAAGGTGTACATTGTATAAGCTTCATTAACAAATTCTGTAAAGTTTGTAGGACAATTTTTAAGCAATGGGTTTGGAGTCACAAAATGAGCTTTAAGATCAGCTAGGGTAATTGTATCGCTTGTTTTTCCAATTGCACAAAAAACGCCTTGCTGCAATCCATTAATCTTTAATTTAAAACCATCAACTTTTTTATATTCATTATTTCCTAATTCTCGATGACCGACATAACTATACTCTACTGTATAACCATCCCCTAAGCCTTTAGCGCCATTGCTTATTTCAGACCAAAGTAATTTTTTAGTCAATGCTGTATTGTCTATTGTATCTACAATACTGTTTGCAACTGTTGGAGAAATTACTTTATTGTCATCTTTAAAGAAGAAGTTTAAAGCACCATTTTCTTCTTTTTTAGCATTTAAGTACATTGTATTTGAACTGTTCTTAAATTCTCCAAATTTATCTGAAAAATTTATAGCCTTATTTGTATTTAATACTAGTTCTAATTCTTTACCTGCTTCAGCTACCCATTCAACAGAAGCTGCAGCATTACTAGAGTCAATAATTTTATTGATTGTAATATTACAAATATCATCTGCAATAACAACAAGTGTAGGGTCTGCACTACTTATTTTAAGTATACGCTCTGGTTTATCTGATTTTTCTGAAGCGCATTTAACCTTACCTTCGATCGTTATTTTTTCACTTAGTTGCCAATTTTGCCCAGTACGCAGTACAAAATTAGTATTTATTTTCTTGGTTTCAGAATTTTTTTTCGCCTCAGCAGCAGTTTTATTATTTTTTCCGCCACAGCTATATAAAGCTATAGATGTTAAACTCAAAGTTGCAACTAATATATTTTTTCCAAGCATTTTTTTTCTCCTAAGAAACAGCTTATTAATGGAGCGAATTACAGTTATTTGAAAATTATTTAAAGTAATATCTAAAAAATGATGATTACCATAACTTTTTTCATTTTTTTTACTTAAAACAACAAAACAATAAATGTCAACTTTTTTTACTCATTCAACTTATTCTGTATGATTAGAAAAATTTTTTATATTGGATTATCTTTGAATTAATTTTTTAAATAAAAGTACTAATGCACTAGGAAAAATTCAGATCATTTTATTTTCACATTGGTGAATTTTGCCAATTTGTTTATTGCAGAAGGTAAGAATCTTTTTTATCTTCAATAGCAGGAGTTATTGATGTTCTGAAGTCTTTTTTTCTATAATAGTTACTTTTAATGGAGGATTCAATAATTGTTTATAACTTTTAAAATTTGGTAAATGAAAGCTATTAAATAACAAAACCCCGATAATAAGAAAAAAATGAAAAAGAATAGCAATTAAAATTATTAACAGTTTCACTTTTATCTGATTTTTTCTCCATGAAGATAGCATTTAAATTTATTTTCCGTATGCTTGACTGAATGCTTGCATAAAAGCTTCAGCGCTATGCTCTCCATTATATTGTTGCCCATTGATGTAAATTAAAGGAGTCCCTTCAATACCTAATTTATTTGCAATTCCTGCATCGTCTTTTAACTTTTGGACTTCAACATGCGAATTCATACATTGTTCAAATGCATTTATATTCAAACCCATTTCTCCAACATGTTTCTTTAAGCCATCAAGCGAAAAGTTTTCGGCTCTTTGAGCATTATTCCATGTTTGCCCCTCAAATGCCCAAGTTTTAAATTCCCAAAATTTTCCCTGTTGTCCTACGCAACGCGCAGCTTCAGCGAGAGTACAGCTATATGGATAAACTCCTTCATGTGAAATATGTGGATTACACTTGTTACTAAAAGGAAAAAACTTATAAACTATGACTACTTTTTCTAGTCCAAAAGCATCTTGAGCTTTGGTCATACCTTCAGTTGCAATACGACAATGTGGACAACCAAAATCAGAGAAAACTTGCACAACCACTTTAGCAGAATCACTTCCTCTACGATAATCCTCTCCATTGCCTACAAAATTTGTTTTATTAAAACTCATTAAATTGTTAATTTGCTCAACGCTGCTTGGATTTATATTGCTTGCTTGAGTATTTGTTACATTTGACGTTGGAGGTGTTTTATCAGAGCTAGAAAAATAGGGAGCAATAATGGGAGCAAGAAGACCAATCGCTAAAGGAGGAAGTCCTAAACATAAAGAAACAGCCATAAATCTAATAAAAGCATCGTTTTTAGGACCAATTGGTGTATTTTTTACTTTGAGATATTCATAAACTTTGATTGCTGAATATAATAAAACAGTTATATGCACAATCGAACATGCGGGACATACAAGCTGTAACTTAAAATAAGAAATATAAGCTAAACAAATAACGCTAAGAAAACCTAAACCTGCCAACATTAATTCAAGTTGTGCTAACCATTTTTTTGTTACCTGAGTAAATTTTGGCAAAATAGCAGCTGAAAACAGAATGGCAAAAAAGGTCATTCCATAAGCACCCAAAGGTATCGAAGCTATCTCTCCATAAGAACTTCCAATAACTGCTGAACAACTCACAGTTGAATTAAAATCACAGAGCTGTTTTCCACTGCTTTTTAAAGTAACCTGCAAATGAACTATTAAAGAATATAAAGAAACAGAAAAACCTATCAGGCTTAAAATTATTGAAGTTATATTTAGTTTTGATACAAAAACATTTTCTTGGTCAGTTGATTGCATAAGCTGCCTTTTCAATTAGTAATTAGAATTATTTAGCTTCCCTTTAATGATGTCATTGCCACCACTTGTACCCAATCGTGTAACTCCTGCTTGAACAAAAGCATAGGCATCATCTACGGAACGAATACCACCACTCGCCTTTATACCTACTACATTTCCAGTTTCTTGTTGATATGCATTTAACGCATTTTTGATAACTTCGATATCTTGTAGGCTTGCACCTCTTGAGGAAAAGCCAGTTGAAGTTTTTATAACATGAATGCCGCATTTTGCTGCTAATAAAGTACAGTTATAGATTTCTTCGGCTGACAATAATGCCGTTTCTAAAATAACTTTAACTAATTTATCTTTCGCACTTTGAACTATTAATAAATATTCATTTTCTAAAGATCGAAAATCACTATTTTTAACGAAGGTAATATTTTGTACAAAATCAAATTCATCCACATAAGCCATTACACTTTTCATTTCTTCTACTTTGGCAACAGTAGAAGTATAGCCAAGGGGAAAACCCAAAACAGTGCAAACTTTTACTTCTGAATTTCTTAATTTTAGCTTGGCATCTTTTGTATAACAAGGAGGCACACAAACTGAACGAAATTTAGCTAAAAGCGCATCTTCACATAACTTATCTATCTCATTTATGGTAGTTGAGGGCTTTAAAAGTGTTGAATCAATTAAATTAGCAAAATACTGCGAATCGAAAGAAGTAGATATTTTTTTTTGCCAATAAAAATCTTGCTCTAATTCAGGATGAACAAAGTTAATCATTTTTACTGCTCCACGTGACATATTCCATCTCCACTATAATCAACACAAAAATCTCGAGTTATGGCAAAAGGGATTGAATTATGAGTACCAACCAGAAAATCTGGTAAATATTCATCTCCCCAAGCAAGCCATCTTACTGTAAATGCTTTTGTTTCCATAATATTTTCTTCAAAGCCGGCCGAAAATGGTTTTGAGAGATCTCCCCTATCTAAAACCCATCTTCTGCGTAATTTTCCATTTACATACATTTCAACCACATTTGTAGAATTCCATTCCGGAATGAGTATACGCAATCTAAATTTTTGTTGAACATAACTAGAAAACATACTATCATTATCTAAAAGAGTAAGAGGTTCAAAAATACTAAAAGTGGCACCATTGCTTGCTTGAATATTTGAAAATTTTAAAAATTCAGGTTTATAAATTAATCTATTAATTTTTGTAAATGCTGAAAAAGGAACAGCATTATGCGCTAAATTTTTCTCACCAGTTCCTCCTAACGGAATGCCTAGAAAAGGTAAATTTTGACTATCATTGCGTAAAAAAGAAACATTTGGAGAAAGCATTTTACCTGAAACGCCTATATAAATTTTGTTAAAATCAAAACGATTCATTTCGTTCATTGAGTTCAATTGATTAATAAAAAAATTGTTAGAAAATGATACGTACTTTTTATCATAATTTTGGGCAATAAAGTTTAATTTTTTATTAACTTCTTGTTCAGAATCATTTTTTATTTCAAAATCTAAATTAACATTATAAAAGTTTGCTAATAAAATTTTACTGCCTGCAAATAACCAATTCAAAAAAACATTAGACTCCATCATTTGGATAGGAAAAATTGAGTTATCAAAAATATAACTATTGTTATCTTGTTCAGAATCAAGAAAATATTTATCCTCACCTTCACAATTTAATTCAAAGATTTCATTATCAGATAATTCAATTGATTTTAAGCAAACTAATTTATTTTTTCTTAAAACTGCAAAAGTATATAAAGCAGGCTCTAATTGCAATTCAAAAGGTTTTTCACCAATTAATATTGAAGTCTTTTGATATTCATCGACATTCATTCTTTTCGTTTGAATATTACCAACAACAAAAAGATCTTTTGCTATTCTTGAAGGAATTAACATACTGCCAGATTGAAAATTTTCTTCAATTTTTTTTAAATTTTCTTCTGAGAGAGTTCTACCCAGCCTAAGAATATCACCATTTTTTATACCATTAATACCCTTTGGAATTATTTTTACATAACTGCTATCAAAAAAAGGAACTTTCACATTTGTTGTTTCACTATCAACTTGAAATTCTCTCCGCAAATCCCCATAGCCTGTTGAAATTACATACTTTTTCAACGCAATAAAGCAGCTTGCTTTCCCTTCGGCATTCATTTTTACAATTGCAAATGGTTTCTTACTTTCTGAGCTCATTAAGAAAAATAGTTTTTTAAAATCATGATGCGGAAATAAATTATCTGATTCAAATTGAACTCTTTTAAGTTCTCCTTTAGGCAAATTAGAAATTTCAGTATCATCCACAATCCTACAGTTCCCAGGCTCAGGTGGTAAAATAGGATTATTAGCACCATTCCAATAACCAACTAAGGAATCTGAAGGCAAAACTGAAAGCCAGTTCTCATTTGGAAGAATAAATGGGGCCCATGCAAGCCCTTCTTCTTGGAATGGGTTAATATCAATGTAACTATCCATTATGAGACTGTTTTTATCTATCAAAGGAACATAAGGATTCGTGTTTTGGTCAAAAAACCGAACTTCTGCTTCATTCGTTGATCTGCACGAGGAAAAAGCAAATAAGATAAGTATTGTGAAAAATTGTAAGGATATGTATTTTTTAATTTTTTTACAAAAAGTATCATAAATCATAGTCAATATTGATCCGTATCAAAGAAATTTCTCTCGAAGTCATTTAGCTTTCTGTTTTCAGGCATTATTCGCCTAGACAATACATATCTTATAAATATTCCAATTTATATAAAATGAGGTCACTATGTTTTTACTTCGCCAACGCTCTATCACCTTAGCTAATGGACAAGAGTGCTCTATCACTAAAGAACACCAACCTAGCCAAACATCCGATCTTGCCAACGGGGAAAGATATGAGAACGGGCAAAGAGTCAAAACACTTCCTCCAAGCGTTATAAAGGACATCGAGCAAAAAAACATAGCTAGACGCTTAGCTGGACTGTCTCCAATACATGTACGCGTACGCCGCTGTCTTACTTGCGGCTCTATGTTTGAATCTGCTGGAAATAGAACTTGTGGCTGTTCTAGTCGCACAGCTGGTACTATAGCAGGTAGAGAAATAATTTAATTTAGCAACAACCATACAGAAATCTTGAACTTCTTGAAATAAAAAACCAAGAAGTTTTTTTCATTCTTGTGCTCTAGGTTTTCTTGACCATTTCCTATAATCCCAACACCATTGATTAGGGTGTTCCCTTATTTGCTCTTCAATCCACTTTGTAAAGTGTGCCATTTCTAAAGCGGTTTGAGCTTCTCTTTGTTTAATATTTTCAGCATCAAATAATTTGGCAGGGACTAAATCTTCATCTCTCGTATAAATTTGTTGATAATTTTCTAGAATATTTTTCTTTAAATGCGGGTTTTTACCGCTTTGCATTTTTAGCTTTACAACCCCTGGAATAACTCTATAAGCAGCGGCATAGGCAATCACCATCCCTTGATTCATGCACATTCTTAAACCCGATGTAGGAAAAGCAGCATAGTCATTAAAAAATTTAATAAAAAGTCCGCCATTTTTAGGTTTTTGATCAACCAACATACAAAATGAAGCCTGCCCAGATTGAATCAGTCGTTCCATTTGGGCAAAAAGAGATTTGTCTGTCATTACAACCCCCATACCAGGTCGTACACGGTACCAACTCAATAATTTATTTACCCATTTTAGTTTTGCAGGTTGTGCTAAAGCATAAACTTTATTATGTTTTCCTTTCATTACTTCTTCAATAACTGGCAATGAATACATTTCAACATTAGCCATATGCGATAATATATATACAATTCCTTTTTCTCGTAATGCAGGATATTTTTCCTGAAGTTCTGCATAAAAAACAGGATAAATAAAATCATCACTAAACTCACAAATATTTAAATTTAGTTTTTGAAAGAAAAAAGCTTCAACAAAATAATATAAGTAATTTAAATAAACTTGCGTTATTAAAATGTTAGTTTTTATCCCTGTAATATTAAGCTGTTGCTTCAGATTTTGTTTTGCTGTTTGCGTTGGAAAAATAGGTAAAAATGAAAGTAGAAAACTGATTAACCCAAAAAAAATATAGAGAGGCAGAAATAAAATGTTTAGCAATAAAAGGATGATATATTTAATTTTTTTCATAAATTTAAGCCTTACATAAAATTTTCCGATCACCAAACTAAGCATTTTTTGCCTATTAAGGGAGAGATCAGTGGTTTTACCAGTATATGATCGAACACCTTACAATGTCGAATATTATAAGGATGGGGTAAAAGAAACAATCCGTCGCGTACCTCCACCAAAATTACATGAATTGGAAGAAGGAGATGAAGTCTCCATTATTCGCAAAAAAGGTGACGACTGGGATAAAGGCGATAAAGTCGATATCAAAGCCATAAATCCAAGACAACCAAATACTTTAACAATTGAAAAAGCAAATGGAGATTATACTTTTTTATCTTATGATGATGTCGATTTAAAAGAAAAATCAGCCTTGCACTATATTAGAGAAGGAAGAGATCCATTTGGGAGCCAATATTTACTTTGGCCTTAAATAATATTGTGTCTTCTTTTAGCATATTCTTGATTTGTTGTAAGTAATTTTTGATGCATTTGTGGTAAATAAGTTGTTGGTAAAGTTGGATAAAGATGATGCACTAAATGATAACAATCATTTCTAGGAAATAAAATAGTATTTAAAAATGGAATAGAAAAAATGTGGTTTCTAGTTTTATGCTCTTTTTCATTTTGATAATAAAGACCGCCATGATCTAAATAATCAGATAATATTTTACACATTTGATAAGATGTAAAATAAGGGAGTATAAGAAAAAGAAATATTAAATTTATTCCAAAAACCATGAATAAAAAAAGTAGAGTTATTAGCATTACACAGTGAACTACAATATTTTTCTTATCCTTATAATTTAAAACAAAGGATGACTTAATCAGAATAAACCAATTAAAAGGGGAAAATACAATCTTAAAAAGAGTTATCCCTGAAAACTTATTTTTACCACAAATTCCAATAACCTGCCTAGATATAAAATCTTTATCGAGCCTTAAATCTCCCAAATATTTATGATGTGAGTGATGATCTTTTAAATAACTATCAAAACAAGAAAACTCTAGTAAAGATAATATTTTCCCTATATAATAGTTCTGTTTCCTTGAGGTAACATAATTAAAATGACTACACTCATGAATAATATTTCCTAGAGCTCGCATTCTAGTTCCATTTAATAAGATAAAAACAATTGAAAAAATAAGAAAAATAAAATTATTTTTGAATTGCACGTAATAACAAATTAAAATAGGAATAAATAGAATTGCAATATGAAAAAAAATAATGCCTAATCCCCAATATAAATTAATACATGCTGATTTTTTTTTAGTATTTTGGATAGAATGTTCTTTATTAATCATAAACTTTCTGCATTAAAAAATAAACTCTATATTGATCATTACTATAGAATTTATATCAACGCACCACATTTATCAATTTTTCTTGAAAATGCAATTATATCTTCGCATTTTTTTACATTAAATTAAAATTATCTTTTCAAATTAATCACTTCTTCAAGCATTGTATCCGTCGTCGTAACTGCTTTTGAGTTGGCTTGGAATCCTCTTTGAGTAAGAATCATATCCACAAATTGTTGTGCCAAATCAACGTTAGATTCTTCCAAACTTGCTGAATAGATACTTCCTCTTGAGAGAGTTTGTGGAAGACCAATACGTGCTTCGCCTGCCTTCGGTGTTGAAATATAATTGTTACGCCCGATTTTTTGCAAACCATGAGTATTTTGAAAAACAGCTAGAGCCACAGCCCCTAGTCTTCTTTCCAAACCATTTGTGTAAGTTCCTCTTATAATGCCATCCAAATCTATTTTCAGAGTTTTTAAATATCCTGCTTCATAACCATCTTGTGAGTGGAATGCCACACCAGATTTAGCTGCTAAACTTGTTGAACCTTGAGTCCCAACAATACCATCTTCATCAATCGTTGGACCAAAATTGAATTGGAGTTTTTGTGGTCTTGCTCCATTTACAAATTGGACATCAAAAGCATCTGTTTTATTGATATAGTCTATTTGAATTGGCGTTCCAGCTTTGTTTTTAAAGTTTAAAATAGGCTTCCCATCTTCATCAAATTCAACGACACCTTCTGCAATAACAGCAGGCAAAACCTTTCCTTTTTCATTCCGTGGAGGATCAAGAGACACCTCCTGTCCATCCACTGTTGCATACCAGTGCCATTCATTCTTAGTAGGGTCTGTTGTCCTTGTATAATAAATAACCGCTTGACGCCCATAGCCAAAATTATCAAAAATTGTGACTGCACTTGCAAAATTTGAAGTATCAGCAGGACGTGATAGGTCAAAATCGTCTACAGGAGGTCGTTCTCTTACATCCAAATTTGTAACTATATTTACAATATTAGTTGGTTTTGGAGGAATAATATTAGTAATAATTTGCAAGTCGGTCATTTTAACAGAAAGTCTATTGTTACTATCAGGATCAGGCATGTAACCTTGGACACGAGCACCAGTTGGATCTGTTAATTTTCCATCTTTATCAAAGCGAAAGCTTCCTTGTCTGGTGTAAAATAGTCCATTTGATTCTTTTACTTCAGCTACATCACTTTTAATCACAAAAAAACCATCTCCCTGAACGCTCAAGTCTGTGATTTGTCCTGTATTCGTAATGGCACCTTGGTTATATAAAGTTGTAATATTTCTTAGTCTCGCACCGCGACCTAATTGCGACCTTTCATTTAAAGTAACAGCAAGCATGTCCTCGAATTCTGCTCTATCTGTTTTAAAAGATTTTGTATTCGCGTTTGCAATATTATTCGCAACAACAGACATTCCATCGGCATTTGTCCCTAAGCCGGAAACCGCACTAAATAAGGCATAATTAATAGGCATATCAGCATTCCTTCAAAAATTATAATCTTAAAGTCCTAAGTTCTTCCGTTTATCCCATTGACTGTGGGTGCACCTCCATATTTCGGGGCTGCTTTAGGTTCTTGATAATTTTCAACTGCTCTTTGTTTTGGAGGACTTGAAACATTACCAGTGCGTGTTGAAGCTTCTTTTGACTCCGTAACTTTATTTTGATTTTTATATTCAGTTAAATTTAATTTTGGTTCAGAAAAAACATCATTGGGATTCGTTTTTGCTGGCACCGCTTTATTTTTTCCAATTCCATTATCATTTTCAAAAGCTTTATTTTTTGATCCCGCAAAATCGCTCTCAAAAACTTTATTTTCGTTACCTTGAGTTAAAGAATTTAAATGATTTGCTTTGAACTCATCAATGTTTTTACTTGCGGAAGCATCAAATTTATCATCATCTGGTTTTAAAGCAGCATTTATTTGTCCTGGATGTTCATTTATTTCTTGTGAATTCTTTCCAGGTTCTTTTAATTGTGCATTAGAAATCAATTGGTTTTTTTGTGGCTTAGTCTGAACAGGAGCTGTCGTTGGTTCAGGATTACGAATAGCAATTATTTTTGCTGGATCAGCTATACCGACATCGGTATCCAACTTTCCTCCAGATAGAATATCTGTAATACCTTCTACTTTAGCAATATATGATGTTTTTGCTGTCATTGGTTTTCCATCTTCGGAAGATGCTAAAATATTAAAAGTATAAATTCCATTTGGTTGTTTAACACCTTTATCATTTGTTCCATCCCAATTTATTTTATTTACTCCAGGTTGTAATGCTCCCATAGGAATACTTTTTACAACTTTTGAATGTTCATCTCTGATTTCAGCAATCACATTTGATGCGCCAGCCGGTAGTTCAAATTTTGCTAAATTTGCCTTACCATCACCTGATAATTTAATGCTATTACCTTGTATTTCTATATCTTTCCCTAGATACTGAGAAAGCTTTTCAGCTTTTGCATCGTTTTGCATTTTTTTCATTTCAGTAAGAACTTTATTTACACCCATCAATTGCTCAACAGTATTAAATTGCGCCATTTGTGACGCCATTTCATAATGTTCCATTGGCTTACTTGGATCTTGATACTTTAATTGGGTAACTAGTAAATTTAAATAGTCATCTCTTTCAAGCTTATTTTTGGCTAGATCTTGTTTCTTACCAGTTACTTTTTCTAGTTGTTTTCTAAATTCACGATCATTCTTTGTCTCACCCAAGCGGAAATCACCACCAGCCTCATTTTTTTCTTTTTCAATTTCAGCTTGTCTGGCAAGATTTGATTCATATATCATATTTTCAAAGTTTGGAGCATCATCACCTTTTTCCATTTTTAGACCAACAGACTTAGGTGGCTCAGGTGCTTTTTCTGGTATTTTAGCGACTCCTCTAGATTCTCCGATATACATAACTCTCTCCATTTACATTGACTTATTTAATATTTACAATATTTAAACAATAACTTTTATAGAACCATTTGCACCACGTTGTATATTTGTTATGGAATTTTTTTCCATATTTTGAAAATTATTCAACTTATTATTTCCTATATTATTTACTTTCAAATTTTTAAATTCATCTCCTAAATAAGCAGAATAATTATTTCCATTATTATTCATAAATGAATTTGAAGAATTACCAGAAAAAGAATTTTGATTTAAATTCTGTTGAAATGAAAATTCTTGTTGTTTATGGTTACTTCCTTGTTGCTGCGAAAAGTTTTGGCTATTCATTGCTCCAAAAGTATTGTGTATACTCTTTGCCTCTAAAGTAGTTACTTTAAAGTCGGTTAAAGAAATATTTTGACTATCTAGAGTTTTTTTAAGCGTATCTGAATTATTCT
Source organism: Pigmentibacter ruber (assembly GCF_009792895.1). NCBI lineage: Bacteria > Pseudomonadati > Bdellovibrionota > Oligoflexia > Silvanigrellales > Silvanigrellaceae > Pigmentibacter > Pigmentibacter ruber. The sequence goes on along the minus strand of NZ_WSSC01000002.1, from coordinate 519,396 downwards.
CTAAAACAGTTTTTAAGTTACTATCAGACGCTTTAATCTCCATTGAAACACTATTATCTTTTTTCATTTGTATATTTAATTCAATTGTACCTAGTTTATCATCTTGAATTTGTACTTTTGCAATTCCTCCACCTTTAGCTTGCAATTGATTGGAAAGATCTATTGCCCTTCTTGTTGCAGAAGATATGAGTGGATTAGAAAAATCAGAATTATTTTTATCTGAAACAATAATTGGAACATTAACTTGAGATGATAATGTTTTTTCAAAGATTATTGGTTTATCATCTGGTTTTATAATTTCTTTATTTTGCTTTGAATCAGTAGTATTTTGTTCAAAATCTGAAAATTGGAAAGCTGATTCTTGTTTATCAAATTTATTAATTAATGGTATTTTTTGTTTATCAATTAGAAGGTTAATATCTTCAAATTTATTCATTTTTAAATCATTTTTTTTCTCAAAACTTTCTTCAAATATTTTTTGATTTCCTACCAAGCTTAAAGGAACCTCAATTTTCTTAATCTCCTCGCTCTTAGTTGGTAATAAATTAAATTTATTAATATTTTCAAGTTTGTCAGTATTATCCAATTTTCCAACTTTTATAGGATTATATTTAAATCTATCTTGAACTTCTAGATTAGATATATCTTTATTAGTATTGGTCATATCCAAATACAAAGTGTTGTCATTTCCAGGATCAAAAGAATCAATTTTTCCTAATTTCTTCATACTATCTGGAAGAAAGTTTTTTTGTGTAATAACAGGAAATATTTCATTAGAATTTTCATTTTTTGCAATATTAGATATATTTTTTATAAAAATTGGCAAAGAAAAATTTTCATTATTACTATTTTTAAAATCAATTGTTTTGTTATCTAAGAAATTAGCACTATTAATAAATTCAATTTTATTTCCATCTATTAAAAATGAGTTTTTCTCGCTATTTTTAGTCAAAATAGTTCCTAAAAAATTTTTCTCAATATTTTCATCTAATTTTTCATTATTATTATCATTTTTTAAAATAAAAAAACCTTCAACAATATCTTTTTTATCATTTTTAAAAGGAAGAAGTTCAATCCCATTATCAAGTTTAATAAGATCATTTTTATACTGTTCTTTAATTTGAATTTTGGGATTAAATTCAATTGGTAATTTTTCGTTTTCTAATTTTTCTAAATTATTAGTAAATTCTATTTTAATATCCATTGGATTGAATTGTTTATTATTACTAAAAAACACATTCATTGGAGAACTTTTCTCTATTTCTTTTAAATTATTTATTGGAAAAATTGAGTTTAAATCAAAGCTAATTAAATTTTCATTATTACTTTTAAAAATTTGCTTATTTTCTAAATTCGAGACATTTTTTGGTTCTATATCTTTAAAGATAACAAAATCTTGCAAATTAAAATTATTTTCAATTAATCCATTCTTTACTCTTTGATCATCACCAATAAGACTAAATTGAGAATTGTTTTGATTTAGATTATTCAGTTTTATGTCAAAATAATCAGAATATGGTATTTTATTTAAAGCTAAATCTTTAAATCCTGTATTTTTAAAGTTAAATTCAGGGTTTAATTGTTTGTTTACTTCTGTAAAAATTGGAATTATTTCTTGACTATCTGAAAAATTTTCAACTTTTTGATTGAGATTGAAAGAGTCTTGTTTATAATTATTTTGCATAATTGTTGGTAAATTTATGAAGGAATTAAACAAATAACTAGAATCTAAGTCTTTAGTAGAATTATTTTTCCTATTTTCTTTATTATTTGGTTGTTCTATAGAATTAAATTCCGTATCATTTTCAATTTTTTTATTGCTTAGTAATTTTTGAAATGGAGTTTCTTTTTCACGATCAGCTGGAAGTGTATCTTTATTATTAAATTTATTAATTTCCTTTGTAAATTTATTTGTTTCTTTTGAGCTTTTTCCTGAATCATACTTTGTTACATTAAAATTATTTTCATCTATTTCATTTTTCGGACTGTTTGTTGCCCCAAAAGAAATTAGCTGAGTTGTTTTGGGAGTGTTTTGGATCATATCCTATTCCCTCATTTTAAAATCTTTATCTTCTTTTTAAACTAACTAAGAAATACTAAAAACTTTAGTCCCGAACTTGCCGTTTAAAAAAGTTGTGGCTTAGGTAAGAAACACAAGAAATGTCAGACCTTTTTTCGGCAAAAAGAACCCCAGCAAAAGTGAGTTTAGATTTTTAATCAATAATTTCATATAGTTAATTAGATTTAAGATTTTTCCTATAATTTTAATTCCTAGCTTCTTTTCCCATAGCTGCTAGGATTCCTAAGAAAAAAAAGGATTGACTTTGACACCAAGCTTTTTTATTGTCTCCCACTTGCCAAAGGCAATGATGTAAGCCCACTTTACGCCAAATAAAGAGGCTTTTTAAGAACAAACGGCTACATACTAGGAAAGGTTTCGTATGCCAACCATTAACCAGCTTGTTGCAAGCGGCCGTAAGCCAAACCCTTACCGCAGCAAATCTCCTGCACTTAAAGAGTGCCCACAACGTCGTGGCGTTTGTACACGCGTTTATACTACTACGCCTAAAAAGCCGAACTCTGCGATTCGTAAAGTTGCAAAAGTACGCTTAACTACAGGCATCGAAGTTATTTCGTATATTCCTGGAGAAGGTCATAACCTTCAAGAACACTCTGTTGTTCTTGTGCGTGGTGGTCGTGTAAAAGACTTACCTGGTGTTCGTTACCATATTGTACGCGGAGCTCTTGACACCACCGGTGTTGCGAAACGTCGTCAATCTCGTTCTCTTTACGGCGCAAAACGTCCTAAAGGTGGTGCTGCAGCTGCAGAACCAGCTAAAAAAGGTAAAAAATAATTAAGTAATTCTATTACTTAACAAGGAGAGATCCCCTACTCCCTGCCTGAAATATGGCAAACTTAGTGGACAGAAGCTTTGTAAAATGAATTGCAAGTTTTTGAGTAAAGGTTTTCGAAACTTTGAAGTTTCTCTTATTTAAAAGGAATCTAAACTATGGCACGTAGACGTCGCCCTATAAAACGTGAAGTATTACCAGATCCAGTGTTTGGCGATATTTTAGTAACAAAATTCATCAACTGTATGATGGAAGATGGAAAAAAAAGTGCTGCAGAAAAAATTTTTTACGGTGCAATTGAAATTGTAAGCCAAAAAACTCAAGGCGAAGAAGCAATTGCAGTGTTCAAACGCGCTCTTGAAAATCTTAAACCTCAAGTTGAAGTAAGAACTCGCCGTGTTGGTGGTTCTAACTACCAAATTCCTGTAGAAGTACGTCCAGAACGCAGACAAGCTCTTGCACTTCGTTGGCTTATTTCCTATTCTCGTTTGAGAAATGAAAAATCCATGCGCGACAAATTAGCTGCTGAAATCGTAGATGCTGCTAACCGTCGTGGTGCTGCTATCAAGAAACGTGAAGATGTTCACAAAATGGCAGAAGCAAACAAAGCTTTCGCTCACTATCGTTTCTAATTTTAAATTCTGCGTCAGTTTGTTTTTAAATCATTTTTGGCAAAAAAGGCTCACAAATTTCTGTGAGCCTTTTTTATTTAAGTAAATTCCTTTAAAATATAATTGCTTAATCAGAAAAATGGGAGAACTGCATGCGATTAAAAAATATATGTTTTTTTATTATATTACTTTTATCCCAACTTAGCTTTGCTGAAGAGAATAAGAATTTTGGAAATATATACGCAAGAGCTGATCTTTGGTGTCCATATAATTGTAAACCAGGCGATGAAAATCCAGGATATCTTGTTGAAATATTACAAAAAGCATTTGGAAAAGAAAATATAAAATATGAAACAATGAACTGGGCAAGAGCAATAACTGAAACAAGAAGCGGTACGTATGATCTTATTATTGCAGCAGCAAAAGAAGATGCTCCTGATTTTCCATTGTCTATTCAAATCGGAAAAAGTAGAAATTGTTTTTTTACTTTAGAAAAGAAAAATATTAAATTTGTTGATTTAAAATCTTTAGAAAAAATAAAATTAGGGATAGCTAAGGACTACTCTTACTATAAAGAACTTGATGAATATATTGCCAAAAATAAAGAAAATGAAAATAAAATTAATGAATCTTTTGGTGATATAGTCTTAGAAAAGTTTATAAATAAATTAACACATCAGGAAATTGATGCCTTTGTAGAAGACCCTGTTGTAGTGAAATACTTCCTAAAACAAAATCAAGATATTACTGTACAATTAAAAACAATTGGTTGTGGAAATTCGACTGATCTCTATTTTGGATTTGCTCCAAATAAAAAAGAATCAACAGAAAGAATATTGCAAATAAATAAAACCGTAAAAGAAATGATTAAAAGTGGAGAAATGGAAAGGATAATTAAAAAATACGGAATTTTAAAATGGTTTTAAGTTGGAGATAATGACAATCTCCAACTCAACAAATTTATGCGGCTTCTTTTTGATTTTTCTCTCTACTATTTTGTTTATAATTTTTCACTAAACTTACAATGATATTAACAATTGCAAGAACTATAATCACTGGATAAAAGAATTCTAATATTGGCGCCATAAAAGCCATAATACCTGTAAAATCTGTTAATGCTATAACATAAGTAACGGCTAAACAAATTAACAGAGTGGTTGTTCTTCTTCCATTTAATGGTTTTATTTTATTTTTCAAAAAGTCTACTGAAACAGAAGTGAGAGCTACCGCAGTTGTTAAACAAGAAACAACTAATGTAAAAGAAATTAAATAATCCGATGCTTCTCCAAGAGCTATTCGAGCAATATTTGGTAAAATTTGTGGGCCTGGCAAATGCGAAACTTGACTAGAATAAGCAGCCCCTAAATAAACAAGCGCTATGTAAACTAACATCAAAAGAAACATTCCCAGAGACATAGCCAGCAAAGTCGATTTATAAGGAATTTTATCGCTGTTTTCTGGTTTAAAGTAATAAACTAAACTCACACCAAAGAAAATAGCGGCCATTAAGTCCATCGTATTATAACCTTCAAAAAAACCAGCTTTAAATGCATTTAAAGGAGTAGTTTGACTTGTTGTTATTAAAACATCAGTTGAAGTTACTGCAAAATATAAAGAGCCGCCAATCACTAAAGCTAGCGCACCTAATTTAAATGGAGTGAAGTATTTTCCAATAATATCAACAATTTTCCGATCGCTAATGGTAGCTAGCAAAATTACACCAATACAGCTTAAAGCAAAAAGCCATAATGGAGTGCTAGGTGCAAAAGATTGCCATGCGCCATATCCAACTGTAATACAGCGAGGAACAACGCCAAAAGGACCTATCAGTAAGAGAATAAGAAAAGGTAATATCCAAGCTCCTTTTTTGCCAAACCATCTAAAAAAAGCATCTTGCGATCCTTTTAAAAAAGTTAAAGCGACTAAACCAAGTAAAGGGACCACGACGCCGGTAATAGATAAGCCCACAGCAGAAAAAATCCAATTGGATTGTGTGTCACTACCCATTTTTAAAGGAAATACTAGATTTCCTGAGCCGAAAAACATAGCAAAAGCGGCAAAACCAGCTATAAATACCTTCCAAGTCGGAACGGTGGCGGTCCCCTGATTTAACATAAAATGTGAGCTCCTTAGATTGGACGACTAATCAAAACAGAAGATGATAAAACCTTTTTAAAGGATAAAAGTCAACAAATAATATAATGAACTTTTTATAAATCAATAAATTATTTAATAATTTTAAATATTTAATTTTAGTTATTTGTTACTTATAAAATTTAGCAATAAATCATTAAATTTTTTTGGATATTCAAATTGTGGCAAATGACCACAGGCATCAAAAATAGACAACTGTGAATTTTTAATTAATTTATGTGCTTTTATTGCATGGCTAACATAAATAATAATATCATTTTTTCCCCAAATTATTAAAACAGGTGCTCTAATTTTTCCCACATCTTTTGTAATACTTCGAACCACCCTACGTTTAAAGCCAAAAATATTGATAGCTGCTCGACAAACATTTAAAAGGGTTTTGCCCATTTCTGGATGCAGCGAGTATGTGTACAATTTATTTGCAAGAGTACTTAAATCTAAATTTTGATGATAGACATTTCTTCTTAACGCACTAAAAAGACCACGTTTATTTGGCTTAATAAAGAACTCGCCAACAAAAGGCAAAGAGAATATTCTAAAATGAATTGGTATTTTTCTAGAAAAACCAGCACTAGAAATTAAAGTTAGAGAAAGAACTTTTTCAGGAAATAATTCGCTAAAGCGAGTAGCAATCAAACCGCCCATAGAGTGTCCCACTAAATGGGTCTGATCAACACCTAATGCATTTAAAAAATCATAAACAAATTGAGGATATATCTCTACTTTTTGTCTTTTTTTAGGTTTGTCAGTTAAACCAAACCCCAATAAATCTAGCGCAATTACAGTATAATATTTTGATAATTCTGAGATATTATGTTCCCAAATTTCTATTGAAAAGGCAAAACCGTGTAAAAGTAATAAAATTGATTTGGCTTCACCAATTTTCCAATACCTCGTTTTATATCCATTAATAAGAATATAACGATCAATCATGGTGCTCATGTGACTCTCCTCAGAGATCTAACAGGATCCTTGTCACAAAAGACTACATGAATTCCTTCTGAAATCCTAAACTTGAATGAGATTGAGTTCGTTTTGGTAGGAAGAATTAACAAACAATGGTGAGGCATCAAATCCTAGTGCTAATATTCTATCCGCTACGGATAAATCCAAATAAGGTAACCAAGACTGTGGAGCATTTTTCGAAGTTATTCCATAACGCAAGGGGAACAAAGCCGTAGGATGCAACTGTGGCTTTGAAGGTGGTCGCTGTAACTTAATTCCAAGCTCTTCAATAGTCTTAGAACCTTTTTTCATATTGCAGGTTTTACAAGCAGTAACAATATTGTCCCAAGTAGTTTTTCCCCCTTTTGCAGACGGAAGAAGATGATCTAGAGTGAGTGTTGAAGCTCCACCTTGACTCAAACAATATTGACAACGAAAACCATCTCTTAAATATACATTTTGTCTAGAAAAACGAGGCCCATTAAGACGTTTAGTCCTCGGACGGCACCCATTTAATCGTACTATCCATGGTACCTTCCAGGTTTTAGCAACGCCCTGAATTAATCTCTCTGAATCGATGATAGAGGTCACACGCCCTGCATAAAGCAAAACAAATCCGAGCTCCATAGTTACAATCTTTACCGGTTCGTACCTTGAATCAAGAACAAGCACTTTTCTTTCAAAACTGCCCATAATACTTCCTGGTTACTGATAAATTCATCAGGCGCGCCACTTCCCAATCAATTTTTTTTATAAATTGATGACAAAAAGTCTCATTATGTTTTTCTGTTCTAACAAATATCTTATCGGTCGATAATTAACAAATCAATAGTGTTTAAGGTCAAAATTATTTACTATGCGTAGGATCAGTTGTAGATAAAATGATATAAAGTCCAGCAAATACCAAAAGGATTAAGAAAAAAAAGACAATGCTTAAGAAAATAGCTTTTTTCTTGTCTTTTTTCTGTTTTTTTTTGTTATAAATTTCCCACAATTGTTTTGTCTCATCGCCAGCTTCCATCAAGAAAGTTGTTTTATTAATTTCTGTCTGGCAGGATAAATTTTTATCATTTTCCATCTTTTTTTTCTCCAGAATACATCCAATCAAATTCAGGCCAATGACTTAGCGAAATGTTTTCTTCCCCTGACTGAAAAAGCTTATTTAATTGCTGATAGAATTCGGAAAAAGAAACTGTTCTTAACAATTCAGGCTGTAAAAAAGAAGATCCTAAACCACTGCGAAGTGAATTCCAAATCATTTTAATCTTAGCAAAACTTTGTCTATCAAGCACGATGTCTTGAGGATAAATAAAAGAACCATAATATGCATACGCAAGTTTCGCATAAAATTGCTCCCATGCAGAATAATTATTGAAGCAAGTTTCTGAAAACAATCCATTTTTTGCTGCTAAAAGAAATTTTTCAGGTTCCTTCTGGATAAAATCTTGCATAATTCCATAAGATGCCAGAGCAAAACTTAATATTCCAAAGGAAATATCAACCTTTTGACCTAAATTTAATTCTTGAAATATCCAAGGATTTCGCAAAGCTCCTCGCCCAATAATAATCTTTTTAACCTCATGACATTGTTGATGAAAATTTTGGAATGAAGAAAAATCCAACACATCTCCTGAACCAACAACAGGAAAAGGACAAACTTTTGCAGCTAAAGCAACTAGCTCCCACCGCGAATGAGAAGTATATTTTTCTGCACGTGTTCTTGCATGCAAAGTCAATTGTGCCAGTTTCCTTGCAGCAATGACTTCTAGTAATTGAGGAAATTCTGAATGTTGATGAAAACCCGACCGCATTTTTATGCTAAAGCAATTTGCTCCCAATCTAGCTTCTAAATCTTTTATAAATTTATCAAATATTTCAGGGCTTTGTAATAAACTACTACCAGCATTACTGCCAACCACTTTTGGAGATGGACAACCACAATTAATATCAACAAAACTTGTAGCTTGTAGCAATGGCAACGCAATTTTTTCTAAATCTTCAGGCGAATTTCCCATCAATTGTGGAAGAAGGGAATAGGGAAGAATTCCTTTTAGGTCAAAAATTTCTGCTGCATACGTTGAAGGTACACGTTTCCAAGGGTAATCTTTAGTGACACGCAAAAAAGGCGTCATTGCAAACGCTGGGCGAGAAACTACTGAAAACCATAGTCTAGTCGCTAAGCAAGTCACACCTTCCATAGGAGCAAGTCCAATTTGGATATTTCTGTAGGTCGAATTTGTTAATAGGTTAGGCACATGTTTTCCTTTTTTGCTAACTTTCCAGCCTGAAGTGCTGCCCGAGAGTTTGTATATTTTAATTTAGATTTGGCTTCAACAAGAAAGAAACAGGCATAAACGTATGGAAAATTTACAGTCTCATGAAAGAATTGGTTTAACCGGTGCATCTAGCTTTTTAACAGGTTTGGTGTTAAAGCGTTTGGCTTCATTAGCAAGTATAAAAGAAATTCATATTTTTGATATAAAACCTCCTACTGTAACTTCAACAAAATTTATATTTCATAGAGTTGATTTAACCAAAGATGAGGCAAGTGAAAATATCGCTGCTGTTTTAATTGAAAATAAAGTAACTGCTTTTATACATGGTGCTCTTTTTTCTGGACCAACAAGAAGAAAATCATATCATCATGAAGTAGAGTCTATTGGAACATTTCACGTATTAAATGCAATGGCTGAAGCAAAAATAAAGAAACTTGTTGTGCATGGAGCTACTTTTGTTTACGGAGCTCATCCAAAAAATCCCAATTTTATTCATGAAGATTACTCACTAATATCTCAAGGTCCTCATTTTGTCAGAACTCGAGTAGATGTTGAAAATCAAATTCAAGACTTTATTCATAATTATCCAGATTGCGCTGTTACAATATTAAGATTTGCCCCAATATTAGGACCAAATTCAACAAATATTCGCGCGCGTTATTTTTTTGCTGGAATCATTCCAAAAGTTTTAGGGTACGATCCTCTTGTACAATTTATTCATGAAGATGATGCAGTAAGAGCTCAATTAGCAGCTTTATCTGCAAATATTTCAGGAGTTTTTAATATTGTTGGAAGAGGAGTTCTACCATTAAGCACAGGCGTGCATATGTCTGGTAAAATTCCTGTACCTTTTATTTCTCCTATGTGTCGCTCTTTTTTTGCAGCAGGCTATGCTTCGCGAATTTGGGAACTTCCAGCAGAAATTGTCCCATTTTTCCAATATATTTGTGTTGCAGATGGGAAAAAAGCTACCGATCAATTAGGATTTATTCCAAAATACTCCAGCAGGCAGGCATTAAAGTCAATGATTGAAGCAAATCGTTTAAGAAAAATAGGATTTTCTATGCCCTCTTCTTCATTAGGTGAAGATGTTGCTTATGCTACTTCGCAAGGCTTTCAACAAATTTTTTAAGGATAATAAAATATGGCTATGAATCTTAACGAAAAGCATCAACAACAAAATTCAAATGAAAATTTGCATCATTTTTCAAATCAAATTTTTAATATAAGAAAATTATTTGTTGATCAATTTAATAGAATTGAAAGAGATCTACAAAGTAAATTTAATAATAATCAAGAAAAATTTGCAACAAAAGAAGAACTTTATAATGTCCTTGGTAAAATGCAAGAATTTAGACATGAAATAGAAAAAATATTAACAATCCACGACGACCAAGGTAACAGTGAAAAACCTAAAGATGATTTAGTAAAAGGTTTAAATCCTTTCAATCTTAGAAAAAAATATCATGAATTATCTTTAAGTTTAAGAAGTGAAGAAGTAGATTCCTTTGGTTATGATCCTATTTTTGATCAATTTTTACGGCCGCTTCTTGATTTCTTTTATTTGCAATATTGGCGTGTAGAAACATATGGAATCTCTAATATTCCCGCTGAAGGTCCTGCTTTATTAGTAGGAAATCATTCTGGTGGTCTTCCATACGATGCAACCATGTTAAAAGTAGCCATTCAAAAAGAGCATCATATGCATCGTGAATTAAGATTTATGGTTGAAGATTTTCTATTTCATTTTCCTTTTCTTGGTTCTTTAATGAATAGATTTGGAGGAGTAAGAGCCAGCCAAGAAAATGCACAACAATTATTAGAAAATAATCATCCTGTAGTTGTCTTTCCAGAAGGCGTAAAAGGATTAGGAAAATTATATCGAGATAAGTATCATCTTGCACGTTTTGGACGTGGTGGATTTATTCGCTTATGCTTGAGAACCCGAGCTCCTTTAGTGCCAGTTGCATTTATCGGACCTGAAGAAATTCACCCAATGTTAGCCCGTGAAACAGTATTTTCACGCATGATTGGAGTTCCATATACGCCAATTACATGGACTTTCCCATGGTTGGGGCCGTTGGGTCTAATTCCGTTACCTAGTAAGTGGAGTATACATATTTTACCTCCAATTGATTTCAAAAATTTTGGCCCTGGTTCGGAAAAGGATCGTGTTTTAGTTTATAAAATGAGTAAAATGGTAAAGGAACAAATTCAAGATACAATAGTTGATAAATTAAAAAACAGGCGGAGTATCTGGTTTGGATAAGGGGATTTTATGTCACAAAAGATTAGAGTTATATATAATCAAAAAGGCGGTGTGGGTAAAACAACTATAGCAGTGAATTTAGCTGCATGCGCAGCTATGAATGGAAAAAGAACCTTACTCATAGATTCTGACCCACAAGGTAACGCTACTAGTTATATTTTGGGGCATAATAATCAACCAGAAAAAACACTTGCTGACTACTATGAAAGCTGCTTACATATTAATATTTTTAGACAGTCCCTATTTGATTATATCCTTCATAAAACAAATATTCCAAATCTCCATCTTATTGCTTGTAATAGAGAATTAGAAGAACTGAGAACAAAACTTGAAAATAAACATAAAATAATGAAATTAAAAGATGGATTAAAAAATAATACATACGACCACGTATATATTGATCCTCCTCCTGCTAATGACTTTTTTAGTTTGGCTTGTTTAATTGCTGCAACAGAAATTATTATTCCAATTGATTGCGATGCATTCAGTATTAAAGCAGCGCATGAAATTAAAAATACTATTGAAGAAGTGAAACAAGATCATAATCCTAATTTATTAATCCGAGGAATGATTGTGAATCAATTTCAAAAAGGAACAAAACATTCCGCAGGTATTCTGCATGATCTTAGAAAAGTGGGATTTGATATTATTGAACCTTTTATTCCAACAAGTATTAAAGTTAGAGAATCACATTCTGAAGTCAAGCCTATTGTTCTTGGACACCAAGATCATTTAGTCAGTCAAGCATTTATAAATATCTTTAGAAATATAGAAGGAATTAATACTAATAATGAGAAAAAGAAGCAATACGAATTAAATGCAAATATTTAAATTAATTTATTTCTAATAAAACTTTCACTTTTATTTTCTTCGAAAATTTATCATCTTTAGCAGCTAGGGCCATAACCTCAAATTCACCAAAATAAGTTCCAACAGATAAAGATTTGTTCTTTTCTTTATCAAATGAAATATAAAGTGCTGCTTGGTTTTCATTATAAAATGTTGCAAAATTATTTATAGAGGAATTAAAACCATATCCTAAATATCTTTGTGCAAATAAAAATACGTCATAAAATACTACATCATTTTTCTTCAATAGCTTAACTTTTAGTTCTGTCCCTATTTTTTCATGAAATATTTCATTTTGGTCAAGAAACATGCTTTTTGGGCCCACAGCAAATGGTTGAACTGGGAGCATAAAAGCAACAGGACCATCTTTAACTTCAGCACCAATATTAGTTGTAAAAAAATCTTGCGAATTATAGTTTTCAGCATTTTTTCGTACAATTAAACATTCGTTTGAATAAATTGTTTGCGAACAATCTTGTTCAGTTAAGTTATTTAGAAAACCATTGTATTGCTTAACATTTAAGGAGGACTCGCTTTGGGTTGGCTCCCCTGATTTAGAAGAAAAATGAATTTTTTTACCGCATCCCGAAATTACAAAAATGGCTAGTAGTGTGATTAAAAAATATATTTTATTCTTCATATGATTAAGTATTAGCATTATTAATGCCTCTAATTCAAATTAAATAACAAAAATTTAGTTTTCAAAATAGTAGAAATAATCTACTTTTCGCAATATTTTACAAAAATTTTCTTTACAAAATGATGAAGATATTATTAATTTTAATTTAATAATTAAAATTATCCTATATTATCAATATATTAAATCCTAATATGTCAATAATTTAAACCCTTGATTAATGGAATACATCACGTATTCTTTAGGAATTTGAAGCTCAAATCGTGAGCCCACATCTTTCGTAGAAATTATTCTGCATTTTATATTAAATTTTCCACAAGAACTCCTTACAGCATCTAAACCAATTCCCCGTCCACTTAGCTCAGAAATCTCTTCTTTAGTTGAAAAACCAGGTGCAAACAATAAATCAATAACTTCTTCTTCACTACATTGTTCAAAAGGCTTTATTATCAATTTTTTCTCAAAAGCCAGTTCATATACCTTTTTTGTATTTACACCTCTCCCATCATCAATTACTTGCAAAATGAAGAAATCATTATTTTCTATAAAACTCAACTCTAATGTACCAATCTCATTTTTACTTTTTTCTAATCTAGAACTACATTCTTCTATCCCATGATCCAATGCATTCCGTAAAGAATGAGTAAATGCTTCGGAAAGTGGAATACTAATTTTAGAAGCTAAATATAAATCCCAATCCGGAATTTTCAGATAAATTTTTTTTCCTAAATTTCCAGCAATTTCATGTAAAGTATCATTAAATGAAAAAAATAAATTTTTAAGACTAAAAAAGTTTTTCTTTCTAAAATCTTCCAGCCAACCTAATATATTTTCCTGTACGTTAGCTTTATTATGTAGAAGTTTTTCCAATAACTCTAAAGCATTTTTCTCTACGTTATTTCCAATATTCTTTTCATATAAATCTTTATATATTTCTCTGTAATTTTTATACAATAAATCTATGTTTACTAATTCTTGAGTATTTATTGTAAATTCATTTTTATCTTTATTAATTAGTGATATTCTTATAGGTTCCAAAATATCTTCTAATATATGAACTTTTTTTGCCAAAAGCTTTAATCCAACACTTCTAGCAGAGCCTTTTAAAGTATGCAGATCTCGAAGCATAATAGATGCTTCATTTTCTTTAATTAAAGCAGAATAACTCGTTAGAGATTCAACTCTAGGATCGTTTTCTTTATAAAAAGTTACTAAATTTTCTTGTTTTGAATAAATATTTTCCTTCAAAATTGTTTCTTTTAAAGAATTCTCTTCATCTTTCGCCGCTAATGAAGCCCGTAAAGCTAATATTTCTGTAATATCAGATATGACAAAAATAATTTTTTGAATTTGATCATTAAAAAAAATAGGAGAATATTTTAAAGACAAAGTTTTAGTTTTTCCTTTAACTTTAATACTAACCAACTTTAACAAATCGCTAGAAGATAAACTCCATTGAAAATCATCCGCATATTTAAGAACCCCCAGAGTAAATAAATGTCTTGAGCTTTCTTCATTATGTTTATCAAGTTGAGAAAACAATACATCTTTTATATCTTTTTGATATAAATCGTCCAATTCTAAAATTTTTAATGCCGCAGGAGAATAAGTTCTTCCAACAATCAAATCTGGAGACACAGTTAAAACACCGTCTTCAAGATTATCTAGAATTTCTTTTATCTCTGAATGTGCTAAGGCAAGCTCTTTTGTTCTTTCTTTAACTCGTTCCTCAAGAAATTGATTAGCATCTTCCAATTTATAATTACTTACTTCTAATTTTTGGTACGTTATTATTAAATAAACTGCTAATAAGTATAATATCACACATCCTACTAGAGTAATAAGAATAATACCAAAATTAATTCTATCTAAAGTCAAAAATCTATAAAACTTTAATCCAAATTTTTGCCCAAATTTATCTACATAATATTCATTATATAATGTAGATAAAACCCACTTATTTTGAACATCTTTATCAATTCTTCTAAAAATATCTTTTTCAATCTTTTCTCCACTCAATATTGTTGTAAGGGTAATTTCAACTTCTTTGCTCCATTGCTCATCACCTAGTAATTGTGTTAAATCAGCAGTTACCCCAATTATGCCCCGTAATTCATTTTTATTTTCATTTGAATATATAGGAATAAATAATTCAACTGCAACATTTCCATTTTCAAGAAGAAAAGTTTTAGATGCTTGAATTGTTTTATTTTTAATTACATAATCAAGGGTATCCTTTTTTGTTTTATCAGAATAAATATCCCATCCAAAATATGTAGATTTAACTGCATTTGAATTTACAAAAAGAATTGGCAAATAAAATTCATGAATTTCTGAAGATTTTAATTTTGAATTTTCATCTTCTCCACCTTCTAAAATTTTATTTCCTATCTCCATTCTTTTTATTTTTTTTTCAAAATCTTCTCTCTTATTTTTTTGCACATAATCATAATAATTTACATATATTAAAAATAAATTTTTCTTCATTATTTCAGATGAAAAATTACCAAATTTAAATTGATTCATATTTTGATCAAGATATGAAAAAGCATAAAATGCAGTGGACACATCTTCCATTGCTTTTATACCTTGATTAAAACTTTGCTTAATTCTTATAGTATCAGTTTGAAAGACACTTTCTGATACACTTATTGTATATTTCCAAGCTCCAAGTAATATTATAGTAACAATGCAACTAAGAATTGCTAAAGAAGTGTATTTAATTTTTTTTAATTTATTCATGCTACCTCCTAGTTACACATCTTAATATTAATTAATTATGCATTAGTATTCATGTTTACTTTTTGACATTTTGAAATTGCTACTTGGCATATAATATTAAAAAAGGAGACTTAAATGGAAATAACAAAAAAAATGATTATAAATTCTGCAATCCTTGCAATTTCAACAAATGCCACTTTAATCAATGCAAATGCAGCTCCCCCTAAAAAAGGAGACTCACATGTGGAATGCTTTGGAATAAATAGCTGCAAAGGTACAAATGGTTGTAGCGTAAATGAAGAACAAATCAAACTTGCAAATCAAAATTATAAGAATAAGTATCCTAAAAGCACTAAGATTGATTGTTCAGGTATGTCTAATTGTAGCGCCAAAAACGGTTTTCTTGCTTGGATAAATAAGAATAGTGAAAAAGAATGCTTTACCCTTGGAGGATTTATTTTTACTAAAAGTAATAATTCTCTAAGTATTAAAGATAAATAGAATATTTTTTATTTCTGTTATTTAAAAAACAAACCTAAACACACTTGTTTAGTATAAAAAATTAATTTATAAAAAATTCAACAGACGTTACAACCCTAATTTTTTTCATAATTTCAGATTCTCCACCATATGTTTCATTATTATTTGCAGTAGCTGCGCTTATACTAAAACTTCCTTGCGTAGCTTGGCGAATTTTTCCAACACTACTATTAGAGTTTTTAGCAAATATTTCAGCAGCTTCTCTTGCATTTGCAGTGGCATTACGGAGCATTTCTGGTTTGACAGAGAGCAAGTCTTTAAAAGAATATTGGATAAAGTTTCTATTTATCAAAATACCAGTTTCAATTAATGCTGTAATATTTTGCCCTGACTTTTCTAGTAAATCAACATTTTTAGTTGCAACATTTATTCCAGATTGAGCAGTATAATGTGGCACATTTTGCGCATTATTACCATATAAATTTGCTTTATTATCATTCAAATTAACAGTTTCTATTTTTATTTCTTCTTGTTTAAATCCTTGCGCAATTAAAAAATCTTTAATTTTATTTTGCGCATTAGTTGTTTCTGTATATATTTTTTTTAAGTCATCATTAGATACAGAAAATTGGATATTCCAAGTACCAAAGTCTGCTTTAACAATCTTTTCATCCAGACCTTTTACTTCAACATATCTATCAAAATTTTTAAAATTACTTATAGAAAGACTTAATAAAATACCAGAAATTAATATACCTAATCCAATTGAAAGAGAGGAAACTAAAGAACGAAACATTTTTTCTCCTATTTGTTAAGATACCAGAACACTATAAAAATAATTAGTGGAGAATATCTTCATAAAAAGCACCAAATTTTAAATCTTTACTACATATATGAATTTCAAGTACCCAGCGTTCACCAGCTGGATTGAAATCTAAATCAAAAAGTTTTTCACTTGTATAAAGTTTATGAGAAAACTCTGATAATCTATGCCCCTTCACATATGCTGGATTTAATAGATAATCAGCTTCTATTACTATTTTTTGAGCATAGTCATGAAGTTCTTTTCCTGTTACTTTCTGTAACCGCCAAAAATCTTGAACTTTATCAAAAATATTTTTTACATCTTGAGTTATTTTTTTTTGCTCATCTGTAACATCACCAACTATGAATGTTTTACCACAATCTCCTTCAATATTTTCCCAAATGGGCCCAATATCAATAAAAAAAATATCATCTATCTTAAGAACACTATTTTCAAGATAGGGATCATTAAAACTATAAATTGTATTGCAACCAAAGCGAATATGCGTTTGATGCCAAAACTTTTTAACTCCCTGCTGGGCTAAATATTGGTTTGCCATTTTAATAGCTTCTTTTTCACTCATACCGGGTTTTATCAAAGAGGCTATTTTATTAATTGCTTGCCATGTTTTATCGCGCGTTCGAGTCATCATAGGCTCAATTGCTTCTGGAGATATTTTTTCAATAAGTTCTTTAGACATATTAAACTCTAAATGATATTTATTTTTTTTGAATTACACATAAAGATAAAACTTTATCTGTTCCTGGAAAAGTATCATAAGGCTCTATAAAAACAATTTTATAACCAACTTCATCAACTTCTTTGCCTATTTTAACAATGTCATTTGCAATTGAAGCTAAGCAAAGTATAGTTTTAGGTTCTAAATCTACAATCTTTTTTAATGAAAAAAAGTTTAATCTTTCTTCTCTTGAATTTAATACAATTACATCACAAGTTGTTAATATTTTTGCAGCAATTAATTCATCTAATTTATCAGATATTTTACCATGATAAAACCCTATATTTTTAATAGAATTTAAACGTGCATTTTTGTTTGCATCTTGTAATGCGGTTTCAGATGAATCAATAGCAATTACATTTCTTGCAGATGAAGCAAATAAACAAGAAAGCTCCCCTGCTCCACAATTTAATTCTAGAACAGTCTCTCTACCAGATAGATCTGATAATTCTATTATTCTGTTGAATATTTTATTATACATTCTTGGATTAGGAGGCAAGTAAGTTGATGATGAATATTTTATATTTACTTCACTATATTGCTCTTCTATTTCATCCTGTCCTACTAATTTTGTAACTTTAAAATTAGCATTATCTTCCCCATGCATTGGTTGTATAATTTGGACGAAAACTCCTTGAATATTCATTATTTTTTCTGCTAATTCGCGCGCTAAAGGTTTTAATATTTGACTCTCATCTTTTGTTATGTTGATAATAACTTGTGCTTGTCTAGTAGAATGAGTTGTTCTAACAACTATACTATGTATTAATCCTGATCTGTTTTTTGGTGTATATATTGATAAATTATGCAGACGTATTCCAGTTCTAAAAAAAGCAGCAATATCATTTGTAAGTGAAGTTTGCACAGGACAGCGGCCAATATCTACAACTGAATTTATAGACTGATTATACAAACCAACATCAATCCAACGTTTTGGCGAAACAGGATCACTGCTAAAATGTTCAGATACTATAAGCTTTATTTGATGTCTATAACCAAAGCGATCTTCTGAGGCAACGCAATCTTTAATTATTATTTTTTGTAATAAAGAATTTTCTGAATGAATTTTTTGCTTTAAATCATTCGTTTTTTGCAGTAATTGCGTTTTATATGGTAAATCAAGATTAGGACAATAATTGCACTTTTCAATTATTTTACAAGGTTGTTCATGAAGAACTCTTTCAGAAACTCCCTCTTTTGTAGTCATCATTCTGATATTCAGTGGTTGAGTTCTTGCAGGCTTCCATGTCAAGGAAGAGGTTTTTCCTTTTTTCTGGAAACTAGAATCAGATTTTTTTTGCCCTCTCTCGAAAGAACGAGAAAAATTACGCTTAGGATTGAATTCATTCATTATCAACACACCATATTAAAATTTTCAAACAACTATACAAAAAGAAATGAATAATAATAACTTATTAGCTAGGTGAGCTTGCTTGTGCAGAAGAATCCTTAATTTCTATACCGCTAATCACCTTCACACTCTCAGGCATTATTGCATTCCAAGCTTCAGCTAATAGCCTATCTGCCAGAACTTCGCCAGAGGAAACTGAAGGGGTAGGTATATTTTTTTGCTTTAAAACCCATTGCGAAACAGAAGAAATTCCTTCTTGATAAGAATTCACCTTCGCATCTGACAACTCTCGCATTTGGCGCATAAGTTTGTACATTTTCCGAGCAGTGATTGCCCTGTCATGCCATTTTATAATGAAAGAAGGATCTAAGGGCTTTCCATCATTTGTTTTAGCAGCTTCAAGCCATTGTGATAAATCGCTCTCAGCTAATTTTAATTTTTCTTGTAAAGAATTAATTTTAGCTTGTTGAGTTTTCTTCTGTTTTTCTATTTCATTAAGTTTGTTTTTTAAAGACGTATTTTCTTCTTTGAACTGAGAAATTTCTAACATCTTTTTTTCAAAATCAACTAATGGGACATTATTTCTTTGATTATTTAATGCCTCTTTTAATTGAAAGTCTAATTCTTTTAATTGAGTAATGAAACGACTATTTTCTTCTGTTAATGAAAATAGTCTATTTTTACTAGCTATTTCCTCTTCTTTTAAGGCTTTTTCTTTTACTTTAATTTCTTCTTTTGCTTTTTTAATATCATCTTTTAATTTAGAATTTTCTTTTCTTAATTGCAATAGTTCTTGGGATACTTGTTGATTAATATTATTTTCATTTTGTAATTTTTGCGAGGAAGTTTTTTCTTTTCTTTCAGGCGATAAGAAAACTTTTTTTTCTCCTTGTGATAATATACTATTTTCCAAGACAACAATTTTACTCTGTAACTGTTTGTTACTTAAAGTTAGTTTTTGTTTTGAAAGAATAAGCCATGCACATACTAAAAGTGAAATGCCTGAAAATAAAAAAGCAGTTATTGTAACAAAATCCATAAATTGGTTTCCATGAGTTGGTTAGAAACTCAAGCCCTAAATACAGCTTTTTAGGCTATTAATTTCTATACATCAGAAAATCTTTTAACCGAATGTTGATCAAAGTACGACTCATCCAAAACAAAGCCATCAACTGTTCAACCGTATCTCTTGCTGGATCACATTGGCTAAAAGCAATTTGTAGCAAATACGACGGCATAAGCAAGAAAATAGCCAGAGTGTTTCCTAAACTTGGATTTTTAGGATTTGACAATTGATTTTTCAAAGACTCCTTTTGTAAAAGGACTTGCGCAAGTTCTTTTGCCAAATAAAAACGAAGAGCAGTCCCCATTTTTTCTCCTTTTGGCCAAGAAATTTGTATTTTTCCATTTTCTTCTTTAGTTAAAACAAAATCTTTTTGATTTTCTTGTGTTTTAAATTCAATATGAGATAAAGTATTTCCAAATTCTTGTACAAAAATAGGCAACGCTTTTACATTTGCATTCTCTATGACGCTATTAGCTTCACTGATAAGCAAATCTCTGTCCTCTTTTAGGCAATTAAAATCTCCATATCCTTGGTATTCTATTAGTGCATCAAGCAAGACATTTTTTCCGAGTGAAATATCAATTAAGTTGCGAGGATCAATTTCTAATGCTTTCGCCAATTGATTTAAGTTTTGAATAGATTTTATATTTTTTCGACCATACTTCCAATGTGTACAATCAGCAGGATCAAAACCTAGCAAGGCTCCAACATCTTGGTCAGTTATTTTTTCTGTAGTATTTTTTCTGATATTCAAAACCTCTTTACAAAACTTAAAAAGTTCTGCGCTATGTGGAAAACGATTATTTTCAATATTAATCATGTTTTCTGTCCTTTTTAAAAATCTAAAACAAATATTGAATGAAGTTACCTTCTTGAATTGTAACACAAAAAAAATACATTCCTAATAATTAAGAAAAACAAACAATGCTTTTAATACCTACAACGGAATTGACACAAATCGCTTCCAAATTAAGCATTATTTGATAGCGTAAAAAAGAGACCCATTTTACCAATGTAATTCTTTAAGAATCCAAATCTCGTTTTTTGAATGGAGACCGCAATGGGCTACAGGATAATGACCAACGTCACATCGATAACGAATCAACGGCATATGCGTAACACGCGCAAAATGCTTGATCAAAGTTTGGAACGATTGGCGTCTGGTTACCGAATTAACAAAGCTGCTGATGATGCCGCTGGATTAGCCATTAGTGAAAAGTTACGCTCAAAAATTAGAGGATTACAACAAGCTCAACGAAATGCAAACGATGGAATTAGTCTGATTCAAACTGCCGAAGGTGGAATGAATGAAATTCAAAATATGCTGATCCGTATGCGTGAACTTGGTGTCCAAGCAGCCTCTGATACGATTGGCCCAAAAGAAAGAGTTTATCTTGATATTGAATACCAAGCTTTAAAAGACGAAATTGACAGAATTGCTTATGCAACTGAATTTAATGGTACGCAATTACTTGATGGAACAGGTGGTATTCTTGAAATCCAGATCAATACTGGTGGAGACAATATACTCGGGGTTGATCGTCTAGAATATAATTCTTTCAAAGCAGATGTAAAAACAAATAGATTAGGTGTATCTGAGCTTGCCCTAGATACAAAGGCTGGAGCACAGCATTCATTAACTGCCATTGAAGGCGCTATTGATTATGTAAGTGCTATTCGTGCTGATTTAGGAGCTCTCCAAAATAGACTAGGTTCTACAATTAATAATATAGGCACCACTGTAGAAAATTTAAGTGCTGCCAACAGTCGTATTAAAGACGTTGATATAGCTGATGAAAGTTCAGAATTAACTCGTAATCAAATTTTACTTCAATCCGGTACAAGTGTATTACAACAAGCAAATACTACTTCAAAAATGGCATTACAACTTTTAGAAGGAAGATAAAATAAACTATGACTGATAATTTTAAAATCTCCCATGAGAATTATGTTTCTATCGTAAAAGATCTCGTTAAAATTACAGATACTATTTTAAAAAATGTTGTGACAAAAACGGAACAAGCTGCTCTTGAAATAGGGAATAAAATTCAATCTGTATCTTCTCTTTCTTCAGACCAAGCAAAAACAGTAAAAAGTCTGATAACAAGTATGTATCAAGAAGGAACAGATGAACATTCTGAAGTTGAAAAAATTGCTGCAGAAGCTAATAATATGGCAAATGAAATTTTTGAAAGCGCTGCGGCTGGTGATATAGATAAAGCTAAATCAATTGGAAATAGTGATAGATATAAAGAACTAGGAAGTAAAACAACAAATTTATCAAAGCAATTAGAAAAACTTTCTGAATCAGATAAAGAACTTGCAAATATGATTGCTCCAGTAATCATGGCTTTACAATTTCAAGACAGTGTAAGACAAAGTTTAGAAAATATTATTAAATGTTTTCAAGAATTCAGCAATCGTTCTCAAGAAATTTCTCAGCAAAAATTATCAGGTGAAATTGAAAAAGATTTTTGGAGCACAATGGAAAGTAAGTTTACGACAACAGATGAAAGAAATATTGTTAGAAAAACTGTGTATGGTGAAAAAGCTGAATTAATTGTTGATACACCTAAAAATGATCCATTTTTATTTTAAATAATTAATTTAAATAATAAAAATAAATGATTAATATCAATTAAAGTATTTAAATAATGACAATATCTTTTTTTGCGCAAAACTAATTTTAATTATAGAATAAAATTGGTGAGAAAGACTTCTCATCCTTAGTTATTTTATATTTGGAGTTAAGCCAAATGCTTATTGTATTAGAGTTTCTTGTAATTTTAGGCTGCCTTCTTCTTGGTACAAGATACGGTGGTATGGGATTGGGTGTTATTAGCGGAATTGGTTTACTAATTTTGACTTTTATGTTTGGTTTAAAACCAGGCTCTCCTCCTGTTGGTGTTATTTTAACTATTATGGCAGTTATTTCTTGTGCTTCAGTCTTGCAAAGCGCTAAGGGCTTGCAAGTTATGATGCGTTATGCTGAAAAATTATTAAGAAAAAAACCAAACTACATTACCATTCTTGCACCACTAACTACCTGGACACTCACTGTCCTTTGTGGAACAGGGCATGTTGTTTATACAATGTTTCCAATTATTTATGATATTGCAATAAAGAAAAATATTCGTCCTGAAAGACCAATGGCTGTCGCTTCTGTAGCATCTCAAATTGGGATATGTGCTTCACCAATGTCGGTTGCTGTTGTTTCTTTAGTATCAATTCTTGCTTCATCTCATGGTGTTGGAAAATATATCAGCATGATTGATATTTTGAAGGTAGCTATTCCTGCATCCTTTGTAGGTGTTTTAATGGCTGGTCTTTGGAGCCTCCGGCGGGGGAAAGATTTAAAAGATGACCCTGAATTTCAAGAAAAATTAAAAGATCCTGAAACAAAAAAATATATCTATGGCGATTCTGAAAGTACTTTATTAAATGAAAAATTACCTAAAGAAGCTTATATTGCAACATTTATCTTTCTTTTAACAACTGCTGTTGTGGTATTTTTTGGAGCATTTGAAAACTTTCGTCCGCATGTTATGGATCATGGAAAAAGTATTCCTTTATCTATGAATTTATTAATTCAAATACTAATGCTTGTTGCTGGTGCACTTATTTTAATGATTTGTAAAGTTGTACCCAGAGATATCCCAAACGGCGCTATTTTTAAAGCTGGTATGACAGCAATTATTAGTGTTTTTGGAGTTGCTTGGATGGCAGACACATTTTTTGAATCCCATTTTGCTCTCTTAAAACAATTTTTAGAAAGTGTTGTAGCAACTAAACCTTGGACTTATGCAATTGCATTATTTTTGGTTTCTAAATTAGTAAACAGTCAGGCAGCGGCAATCGCATCTATTGCACCTATGGGTATAAGTCTGGGAGTTGATCCTAAAATTATTGTCGCATTTCTTCCAGCTGCATATGGTTACTTTATTTTACCAACATACCCTAGTGACTTAGCATGTATTGGCTTTGATCGTTCAGGAACTACTCATATTGGAAAATTCATTATTAATCATAGTTTTATAGTACCAGGTTTAATTGGTGTTGGTACTAGTTGCTTTTTAGGATATTTTCTAGCTCAACTAGCATTTCCATAAAGTTTCTTTATGGAAAATAACTTTCAAAAAACTTTTCAAAAGGTGTATTTTGAAAGTTAAAGTTTATTTTCCCTTTTTGCATTTCTCTTAAAACATAAAAGTGACAAAAAAAAGAACAGATACTCATAAAATAATCTTTCAAAATTGAAAATAATTTAACAAGTTCTGTAATTTAATTTAAATTACAATATAGTCAAATAAAATATTAAGCTTCATTTAAAGCAATCAAGATAAATTTCAATTTTTTCATAAATTTCAGTTGGTCCTAAACCAAAACGTAAATAGGATTTTCCATTATGCTGAAAATATTTTGGCTTAACTCCAGATAACTGCTCAGCTTCATGAAATATATTTTGATTTATTTTATTTTCCAAAATTTCTATCAAAATAAACGGAGCAGAAGAATGAAAAATATTTAAGTATTTAAAAGATTTTTGAGCAAACTTTTCCGCATAAGTTAACATCTCCTTTCTATTGCTTAAATACCATTCTTTAATTTCTAATGCATTTAAACAAGCTCTTACATTATGTCGCTGAATCCCTAATTTGAGTTTAAATGCATGCGGTACAGTTCCTATTGCATAACCCACCCTTAAGCCAGGCATACCAAAAAGTTTTGAAAAGCTCCCAATAGAAATAACATTATATAAGTTATAAAATGATTGATATTGCTTAGAAAAAAGATCTGAATAAACAAGATCAAGAATAAAAATATGTTGAGGAAAACTTGCAATTAATTCTAACAAATTTTCAATTGAAGCATGATAACCGGTAGGATTATTCGGGATGGTTAATAAAACCACTGCTTTAGATAGATTTTTTAATTCTTCAATAAAAATATGTTGATTAACTTCTATATCTTTATGAGTAAAGGAATTTGGAATTTTAATTTTTTGATAGCCTAAACTATTAATGATAAACTCATAATTGTTCCAAGAAAAATCTTCCATGATAATTGTTTGATGATCTTTTCTCAGCCAAGTCAATATTTTTATCAGAGCGTCTTCAGCTCCATGAAATAATGTAATTTGCTCTAGATTTGTTAAATTAGAATTATTAGCAATTTCTTTAAGCAAATAGTCTTGTTCCTGCAAAGAAGCATAACAAGATATATCTAAAATGTTAAAATTAGAAAAAATTTCAATAATTTTTGGATGATGCTGAAAAAAGTATTCATTTCTGTCTAGATGAATGAGTGACAAATTTCTCTTCCTTCTGTAGTAAAAAAACACAATTAAACTAGAAAATTAAATTTTCTTCAGTTAAGTTTCAAATATAACTTTTTTGATACATTCATTCTAAATCCATAAAGGCTAAGAATTATGCTGAAAGTTCAAAGTACAATAACAGAAAAAGTGATCAAACAATTATGGAGTATCTATAAATCAAAGGTAGGTCAAGTTAAAATAATTGAGCAGGCTATTCGAAAAAAAGGAGATACCTGGAGTGAAGATCATATCGCATTCAGAACATTACCAGGAAAAAATTGCAATTTAAAAGTCATAGCCGGTATTTTCGAAATGCTAGGATATACGCATTCAGGAAACTATGATTTTCCTGAAAAAAAACTTAAAGCTATTTCGATGAATCCCCCTGTTAAAAATAATGCCCATAGTTCTAAAGTGTTTCCTAAAGTTTTTATTAGTGAACTTATTTTAGATTCCTTTTCAAAACCATTTAAAGAATGTGTCCTTAAATATACAAATGACGTAACAGATTCACCCATTGAAAAATTAAAAATCCAGCTTAGTCAGTTAAAAGCGGATAATAAAAAAATAACTCAATTTGCCAATGAGATTGCTTTATTTTTGGGCTCAGGTGCTATGTGGCGCGTTCCCAGATATCAAGATTATGAATTACTCAGGATAGAAAGTGAATATGCCGCCTGGACACTGGTATTTGGTAATACACCCAACCATTTTACAGTTAGCGTGCACATAATGGAAACTTTTAAAAATCTCCAACAATTTAATGACTACATCCAAAAAAAATTAAAAATTGAAATGAACAAATCAGGCGGTAGTATTATTAAAGGTTCCAAAGCAGTAAGATTAGAACAAAGTGCAACTTTGGCAGAAGAAAATGTGGTTCGTTTTCAAGATGGATTTTACAAAATTCCTTATGCTTTTGTTGAATTTGCTTTTCGACATCCGCTACCTGGAAAGAAACATGATGAAATTTGGGAAAGTTATTATCAAGGTTTTGTCACAGATAACGCCGATAAAATATTTGAATCTACTAATAAACGGACTGGTTAAAGATATTCTTAGAAAAGTGAAATATGATTCGTAATATTTAGTTCTTCCAAAAAATTTTTATCGTGCGAAACAACCAACATAGCGCCTGAAAAAGATTTTAAACCTGATAATAATATCTCAATAGAATAGATATCTAAATTATTAGTAGGTTCATCTAAAATTAAAAGATCAGGGGTATTTTCTTGCAAAAATAAACATGCTAATGCTACTCGCATTCTCTCTCCCCCACTTAAATACTCGATTTTTTTAAATACATCATCTCCATAAAATAGAAATCTTCCTGCAATAATTCTTATTTCATGTAATTTTCTATTAGGCAAAGCATGTTTTTGTAAATTTTCTAAAATGGTACTTTTCTTCTCTAGAAAAGAACAAGTTTGATCTAGGCAAGCAATCTTTTTTGTCCCTAGTTTAACAGTACCTATTTGAGGCAATAATTCACCTAAAATAATTTTTATCAAAGTAGATTTTCCGCTACCATTATTTCCTAAAATTGATACTCTTTTATTCCCTATTAAAGAAAAATTTAAATTATTTTCCCAAAGAAAACGTTTAGAATTTGGATAATGAAAGTTCAAATCTTTACAAATAATAACTTCTTTTAATGATGGAATTTTTGTATTTTCTAAATCTATTTGAATTGATTTCTTTTCACGGATATTTTCCTGTAATAGTTTTACTTTATTTTCAGCATCAATTAATTTTTTCCGATGAATATCTCCCAGATTTGCTGAAGTTTTTTCTGATTTAGATTTTTTATATTGTAACTCTAATACAGACATTCCTTCATTTAATGCTTTTTGTTTTCCTGTGGCAGATTTATGGGCTATTTTTTTAGATATCTCATTTGAAATAATTTGAGTTTTTTTTAAATTTTGTTTTGCGTTATCTAAAATACTTGTATTAGCTTTATCTTCAATTTGTTGTTGCTCAAAGTAAAAATTATAATTCCCTCCATAAACTTTTAACCCTAAATTTGATATCTCAAATATTCTATCCATACTATTTAATATTTCAATATCATGGCTAGAAATTAAAACAGTAAAATTAGATTGGATAATCCCACTCATTAATTCTTTTTTTGCACTGCAGTCTAAATTATTTGTTGGTTCATCTAATAATAAAATATCTGAATTATCTAATACTAATTTTCCAAACAGGAGTCGAATAAGCTCTCCACCACTTAATGTATTACCTAATCTATTTAATTGATAAGGAAACAAATTTACCTTTTGAAAAGAAAGCTTAATTTCTCTTTCTAAATCCCAGCTTTGATCTATAATCTGAAAGTCTGTCTCAGTAGCCAGTCCTGCAAAAACATTTTGGAGAGAAGTTAATTTTTCTTTTACACCAAGAATTTCTGCTAACGACTTATTTGCAAAGTCATTTAAATTTTGCGGAAAATATGTAGTTTTACCTTTTATTTTGATATCACCTTGCGTTGTTGCAATTTCTCCTGTTAATAAACGTAATAAAGTTGTTTTTCCAACTCCATTTTTCCCAACAAGTCCTACTTTTTCTCCTTTTTGTATAGAAAAATTAAAGTTTTTAAATAATAAAGTACCATCAGGTAAAGAATACCCAACATCACTCACTGATATAGGAGAAGTCATAAATTTTTGGTCTCCAGTAGATATTTAATTGTCTAAGTATTTGATTTTATTATTGATAATTAGTTAGATGCTGGATTCATGGCACTCACTTAAGAAAAATGAACAAACAGATTTTGATTATCAGATGTTAAATAAAATGGCAAGGAATTTAAAAAAAGGAAAATTTACTAAGTTTGAATTTCCACAGCTTCTACTTTAGGTAACGGGATGGAAGTAAAAAAACGTGCAATACTTTCAAATTGCTCTGGAGAATCAGTACACAAGACCTGCTTCTCTCCATGATTTAATATGTTCTCATATTGATTAGAAACAATAAATTGTTCAACAAAATTTACTATAGGCAAAGAAGATTCAACTAAATAAATAGGATCATTTTGTTCTTTGGAACCTAATTTTAAAACCCAATCACCATCAATTGATTTATAAATAACAGTTTTTCCTAATCTTCGTTCTAAAGACTCTGCTATTGGTAAAGTTAATCTTGGATAATGAGTACAAGCCAGCATTACAACTTTTGTATCTTCAGGTATATCCCACAAATACATATCGCATGCAGCATCGACCATAGGGCCTTGGGAAATTCCTTCCTCCACTAAAGGAACAAATAATGGGCAAGCTCTAGCCCAAACTTTTTCAACTCCATTAGCTCCTAATTCTTCATTAAAACGATTGCTTCGTACAGTAAATTTTGTTCCAAGAACTGCAACAGTACGCGTTTTATCTTGTAATAATGATGCAACAAATTTACAAAATCCTTCAACAATTCCTATAATAGGTAATTTAAATAAATGCTGTAATTCTTTTGCCGCAACACTAGAAGCTGTACCACATGCTATAATAAGTAATAATGCGTTACGACTTGCTAAATAAAGTGTAGCTTCGGAAGCATAACGGGTAATAGTTTCTTGACTTTTGTTACCATAAGGACAACGTGCATTATCACCTAAATACTGGGTATTTAAATTTGGAAACCGTTTTAAAACATTTTCCCATACGGTCAAACCGCCCTGACTAGAGTCAAAAAATGCAATATTTGGAAGGATGTTTATTTTAGTCATAAGCTAATTATATTTCTAAAAATATTTTTAATTCTTCCAGCAACTGACTCACCAAAAAATAAATTTTCCCTTTGTGTACTTAACATTTTTAATTCCAAGTCAGAAACTTTGTTACTTTCAATCATCGACATTATATTTTCATTTAACAAATTTACCAAACTAGCATTCCAACCAAAATCAATTGCAGCTCTAACATTTGCAGGGGTATCATCTATAAAATATGTATCTTCCACATCTAATTTTTGGCGATATTTTTTGGCAATAAATGCCTGCGCTTCAGAAAACGCTATTTTGTATATTTCTTGGTCTGGTTTTTCAAAACCAACATCTTGACTAAAAATAATAACATCAAATAGCTCTCGCAAAGGAATTTTTTTCTCAATAACAACTTCATGCCAAGTTGTTGCATTGCTTAAAACTCCAATACCAAAGTTTAGTTCACGCAATTTTTTAGCCAATTCTAACACGGACTGCCTTGGCGCTCCAACAACGTAACTATCTGCTTTTTTTATATCTTGAATTGAAATCTGATTTTCAAGCTGTGGCATTTTAGCAGTTTTGAGCAGAACATGGATGAAAGATTTTGCATATTCAAAAGCCCCCATTTTACCACAACACCACTTATGAAGGACGGCTTCTTTTTTCAAAACACGATAGATTTGTTTGCAATCCTTTACAGCCGTTGGAGGTAATAGACCTTCAAATGAATTGATGTAAATATCCCAATCCAAGTCAAGTAAAACACTTCCAATATCAAAAAATACAAACCCTGAATATGTTTTATTTTTAAAACATTCTTTATACTTTTCTCCAGAAAAAATGACCTGTAATTCATGTAAATCAGCAATCTGTATTTCTGGCCAAAACATTTATCTCTCCTCAAGGGTCTTCGATGACACCCGATAAACATAGTTGAATTCTAAGCGACTTTGCAACCATTTTGGATAAGAGAAAATGAATAAATTAAAAAGCATCAGAACTATCAAAAGTAAAAATCCAAATCCAAAACTTACTGTTGTAATTGGAGAAGAACATGCGCTTTCAGCAAGCATGGAAGGATTAGTTCTATCGCAGGCTGGATTTGATGTTAAACATGCTAAATCTATTGAAGAAATAATCAAAATGATTGCTGATGAAAAGATAGATATTGTTATGCTTGATTATTTATTTCAAAAAGGCCAAGCGCTTAAAAAAATTGTGCAAGCCAAAAAAATTAGTCTAAATCCTAAAGTTCGTTTTGTTGTTACTAGTGTGGTTAATAGTGAAGAGTATAAAGACGATATTTTTCAAAATAATGCCGACTTATTTTTATTAAAACCCAGTCCTAAAAGAAAACTTATTGAAGAGTTAAAAAAATTAAGCAAAATTGAATTTAGAAAAAGTATAAGAGTGAAATGTAACATTCCATTTAAAGTAAAAAAAGAAAATAAATACTTTGAAACCTTTGTTATAGATATATCTGCAGATGGATTACATGTTATTGATCAGTCAAATCAAATAAATCCAATATTAGGTATGGAATTAGAGTTTGAATTTTTACTACCAAAATCAGATGATTTACTTAATGCAAAAGGAAGTGTTGTAAGATTTACTGATGAAGGGTTTGGAATTAAATTCACAGAAATAACTAAAAATACTAAAGAAAAAATAAATAAGTTTGTACTAAGTAATAGTATAGAAATGAAATCATCTCATTATTACTTATAAGTAATAAATTAAGTAACAAAATAGCATATAAAGAAAAGAGATAATAATTACTTTAAAATAAATATTTAATTCTCTTTATTTAATCTATTTTTTACTTAAAGTATTCATACTACCTGTAGCAGGTTTTACTTCAGCTGAAAGATTTACAGCAGCTGCACTTGATTTTTCATTTTTTAGATTTTTATTATTAGCTTCTTCAATTGATTGTTGATTTTTGATTGATTTTAAATATGTTTCATACAAATCTGGTTGTAGAGTTGGGCTTGGAACCCCATCTGGTCTAGGATTATTAACGACATCCCTCCAAGCTTCATATAGAGTATTTAATAATTTTTCAGCTACTTCAATATCTTCAACTTTATTGTTAATATTTGCTTCAATTAATTTATCCATAATAAACATATATAAATTTTCTAAATCAGCAGAAAGTTGTCCTCCTACTTCATGATCTAATGTATTAATTAATTCAGCTATAATTGCAATAGCTTTACTTAAATTTTTACCTTTTTCTGCTATTTTTTTCTCCTGCATTCTAACTTTCGCTATGCGCAAAAACTTTATACAACCTTCATATAACATTAAAAGAACTTTTTCTGGTTTTGCAGTTGTTACATTAGTAGACTGATACGCTTTAAATGCTTTCACATTCATTGAAAAACCATCCTTGAAAATTATGTCTTTAGTAAATTATGCAACTATCCCATACCATCTAGTTTTTGTTGCAATACTTTACCTTGTGCATTCATTCCACTGATAAGTTGTTCTACATAAGCGAATTGTCTTCTTAGTCCTTCTTCTCTTTGTTGAGCTTGTCTTGTTTTAACAGCAATGTCTTTGTCAAAGTTTTCAAGAATTCTTTTATATTCTCGCTCTTTTGATGGGATAACCCCACTTTGTTGACTCTGGACATTTCGAACAGCATCAGAGAGTCTTGGACCAATACCTGTAGATTCATCAGATGTGATGAACAACTTAGAAACTCCGACATAATCTTCGGATAAGGATTGTTTAGCTTTAGATTCGTCATATTTTAAATTGCCAGTTTTTGGGTCGGTAGAAATTCCTATGTCAGCTAATGTTTGGTATTTTCCTCCATTCACACTAAATTGCATTGATCCTTGCAAAGCTCTTCTCAAGGTTCTTAAACTATTATCTTTTGAAAGTACGCCTGCTTTATTCGTATTAGGATCAACTTGAAATTGTTTATCAATAAATTCATTTACTTTGTTATATGATTCAACAAATTTTTTAATATTTTCCATCGTTTTATCAACATCATAATCAATCTTTATATTCACTTTTGTTCCTGGTTCCGCTCTTTTTACATCTAAAACCATACCTGGAAAAAGTTCAGTTACTTTATTTGTTTCGTTATAGACTTTGACATCTTCAAACAACATCTCTAAATTTCGACCAGTCACTTGTTCCTTAAATTCAAGATAGGTCGTATCTGGATCAATAGTTACTTTGGCTTCTTTACCAGATTTTTCTGAAATGACAATCAGTCTGTAATTTTCTTCATCACTATCTTCAATCCCTTCTTTGGTATTAATTACAATAGCCTTTACACCCTTATTTAAAGAGTTAATTTGCACAGCAACATCATTTAATGTTGATCTATCTGGATCAATATCCACATCAAAAGACTCTCCATCTTCATTTTCAATTGTCATATACCCAAATCCAACTGGAGTAGTGTCTTTATCAGCAAATGATTGAGTAAGTAATTTATGCGTCCGAGCTAAATGTCTAACTTCCAATTCATATGTTCCAATTGGAGCATTATTATCTACAGTGCCTTCAATAATATCAGGGTGAGAACTTGTTAGTTTTAATTTATAGAAGTCTTGTCGAGTTCTTAATCCATTTAAATTAGTCCCTAGAGTACTAACCAAACCTTTTAAATCATTAAATAATTTATGTTCATCATTGATTTCTTTTTTTCTGGCTTCAACTTTTTTAATAGGTTCATGTTCAATTTCTATTAACTGATCAACCATTTTAGGATCAATACCTGAACCCGTATTTACTCGAATTCCTGCCATAAATTAAACTCCCCATATTATGAATATGGCAAAAAACATAAATGACATAGGAAAGAATTTTTCCCTCTCTGCCAGTTCTTTATTCAGGTAGATATTTGATTCCTTAATGGAAGAATTTATAGTATAAAATTTTCCGGTTAAGCAAGTTTATTGCTTTTTAATAGGATATTTTTATATTGGAAAATTGAATGCGAAATGCACCCCAAATCATTCATGTCAATACCTCGCAAGCTTTTGGTGGACTTGAACTTTATACTGTTCTATTAATTCAAAAATTGATTGAACAAGGAATAAAAACATGTCTTTATTGCCTACCAGGAAGCAAGATAGAAATAGAAGCTCAAAAATTAGGGATAAAAACAATATCAGGATTTAAGCAAGCGCGCATTAGTTTAAAAGATATAAGAAAATTAAGAAAAATAGCTTTGGAAGAAGATTATCAAATTATCCACTCCCATACACGTCAAGATGTTTGGCTTTCAAGTTTAGCATTGCTAGGATTATCTAATAAAAAGCATATCTTTAGCCTTTATATGAGCGCCCCCTCAAAAAAGGACATTATACATAAATTTATTTATAGCAGAATTCATGCAATTACCTCTTCATCTATGATTTTAAACGAAAGAATAAAATTAAATTATCCCATTTCTAAAGAACAAGTTTACTTACTTAGATATGGTAGAGATCTTTCTATTTATCAAAAAAATCAATCACAAAGAGACAATATTCGTAATAAATTTAACATTCAAAGTGATGAAAAGGTTATTATTACCATGTGTCGCATTGATCCAGGAAAAGGTGTGAAAGAATTTGCAGAAGCATTTTTACTTATGCCTGTTGAAACAAGAAAAAAAGTACATTTTATTATAATGGGTGAACCCACTCTTGATCATATAGACTCTGCTGGGAATAAAGTTTATGAACCGCAAGCAAAACAATTATACGAATGGCTGCAGAATTATATCACCACCCCTGAAATTCAGGGAAGAATCCACTTGGTACCCTTTCAAGCCAATTTTGTTCCTTATTTAAATGCAAGTGATTTATTTGTTTTGGCAACTTACAAAGAAACCTATTCATTATCTGTATTAGATGCTATGGCAATGGGTCTTCCTGTCATTGGTACAAATTCAGGAGGCACTCCTGAGCAAGTACTTAACAATGTAAGAGGAATTTTAGTTGAACCCAAAAATTCACATGCAATTGCGAATGCAATTGCCGATTATGTTAATTCTCCAGAAAAAATATTAGAACATGGAGAAAATGCAAAAAAATGGGTTTATACTGAGCATAATTGGAACAAGAAAATTAATGAACTTTTAAATTTATACCGTTCATGTCTGGAGAATAAAAATGCACATACCTCTATCTAAGGCACATATTCCTAAAAAAGTATTTGAAAATATAAATCAAGTCTTTGCTTCTGGGAAACTATCAGGCGATGGCAGTTTTTGTCACTCTACTGAAGAAAAACTAAAGAATATCTTAAAGATAAAGCATGTTTTATTAACCTCATCATGCACCCATGCTTTAGAAATGAGTATGTTGTTATTAAATGGAAAAGAAGGTGATGAAGTTATTCTTCCCTCATTTACATTTACTTCAACGGCCAATGCTATTCTTGTTGCTGGATTAAAACCGGTATTTTGTGAAATTGATCCTAAAACTTTTAATATTGATATCAATGATGTTTTGAAAAAAATTACACCTAAGACCATTGCTATAATTCCCGTTCACTATGCAGGAGTTGCATGTGATATGGAAAAACTATTAGAAATATGTCGCCCGAAAAATATCAAAATTATTGAAGATGCTGCTCACGCTATTGGTGCAAAATGGGACCATAAATTTTTAGGTACTATTGGTGATATGGGATGTCTTAGCTTTCATGACACTAAAAATGTTATTTGCGGTGAAGGTGGTGCTTTTTTAACAAATGACGATTCTTTAGCAGAAAAAGCAATGATAATAAGAGAAAAAGGAACCAATCGCGCACAATTTTTAAAAGGACAGGTTGATAAATATACTTGGGTTGCAAAAGGCTCAAGTTATATTTTAGCTGAACCCTTGGCAGCTATTTTATCTGCTGAAGTTGATGTTATGTTTGAATTAAATGAAAAAAGAGGAATCATTCATCATTATTATTATGATAACCTTAAAATATTAGAAGAAAAAAACATATTAACACTCCCCTTTCTTCCAAACTATTCGGAAACTAATTATCATTTATTTTTTATTGTTTTGAATTCTCCTGAACAAAGAAATTCATTAATGTCACATTTAAGAAGTAAGGGAATTGGTGCTACCTTTCACTACATTCCTCTGCATTCAGCTCCTTTAGGAATTGAGTTGGGTAATAAACCTAATGACCTTGAAATCACTGAGAAATTTCATTCTAGGTTGTTACGACTCCCGTTATATCCTGATATGGAACAAAAAGATTATGAAACTGTCGTTAGTGAAATCATAGCCTGGTCACATGAAATTGCATAATTCTTAACATTATAATATTGCTATATTATAATGTTATTTTTTTATTTTTATAAAATTTTTCTTTTTCAATTTAAAAAATCTCCGATATCATATTAAATAGTTGAATAAGGATACAAATGAGTAGTAGGCTTTTATCTTTAAATTTTATGTTTTTAACATTGGGTTTAGTTAGTAACTCTTGTCGATACTCTCCAAACCAACAAATGCCACAATACTATTCAGCTGATAGATATCCCTATTATCCTGAAAAAGACTCACAAAGAATGTTAATTGTGAATCAAATTTATCAAATTAATTCTGGTGTACAAGAGCCTATAACAAATTTTATGATTGAAGGAAATGTTTTTTGTAATGGAAAAAAAACATATAATAGGCAGTTTATCTCGAATGGTAACGACCATTCTTTTAAAATATATCCCAACACTTCCTGTTCAATTACAATAGAAAAAATACATGTTAATAATATTGAATTCATTCCACAAATATATTCTCCTATAAAAAAATATAAAATTTCAGTACAAGAAAATGAAGAATATATTTTGCCTGAAGATAATGTTATTTATCAAAGCGGAACAAAAATTTATTGGTTTAGTGCTAAAATTATTCCAAATAATTTATTGGAATTTTATTTATCCGACAATAATAACTCTTTTTTATCTATAAAATAATAAAAATTTAAAATTTTGTAGAAACACTTTTTTTCTGTTTGCTATAGTGCTAATTTAAAAGTTAAATTCTAAATATTCAGGACATAAAAAATGGTTAAAAACATAGCAAAAAATGAGCACAAAAATATTCACATTCTAAATCATCCTATTTTAAGTCACTCTCTTTCTTCACTCAGAAAAAAAGAAACAAACTCTAGCGACTTTAGGCGTTTATTAAGTGAAATGAGTCGGCTTATGGCTTATGAGAGCTCACGAGATTTAAAAGTTAAAAATCACATTATTGAAACACCCTTTGAAAGGATTGAAAGCCCTTTTATCTGTGAAGATGTAACAATAGTCGCGGTTATGCGCGCAGGAATGGGAATGCTCGATGGATTTATGCAAATGTTTCCTCACTCAAAAGTAGGCCATATAGGAATTTATAGAGATAAATTTCTAAATAATACTGTTGAATATTATTTTAGGCTACCAAATGACATAGAAAATAACAAAATTTTCTTACTTGATCCCTTACTTGCCACGGGCTCTACTGTTGTTGCAGCTATTAATAGATTAAAACAATATGGGGTAAATGAAATTCGTTTTCACTGCTTGCTTGCTTCACCTGGAGGTCTCGAATTGCTCCAAGACACACATCCTGATGTCTCTATATATTGCTTATCTGTCGAGCGTGGTTTAGATGAAAAAGGATACATCTTACCTGGGTTAGGAGATGCAGGAGATCGTATCTACGGCACAATTTAATTTTAATTAGGGTATTCATTTGAAAAATAAAAAATCTTCTACTGTTATAGCGATTACAGGAGGAAGTGGTTCAGGAAAAACCACCGCAGCACGTAAACTATTAAGTTTATTTGGTTCAGATCATTGCCAAATAATAAGTCAAGATAGTTACTATTTTGATCATAGCAAAAAATTTACTGGAGATGGCAGTGTTAATTTTGATCATCCAAATTCTATAGATTTTAATTTAATGGCAAACCATATAGAATTATTAGCTAATGGTAACGCTATTGAAATGCCAATCTACGACTTTGTAACCCATACTAGAAAATCTGAAACAGTTAAAATCATTCCAAGTCCGTTTTTAATAGTGGATGGAATTTTAATCTTATCCCAAGAAGTATTAAGACCACTCTTTGATATTTCTATTTTCATTGATATTGCTGAAGATGTTAGATTTCAAAGACGTTTGAAACGAGATGTTGAAGAAAGAGGGAGAAGCCCTGAAGGTGTAAAAATTCAATATCATTCATTTGTTAAGCCTATGCATGATCAATTTGTCCAACCTTCAAAAGAGTTTGCCTCATATATCGCCTACGATAATGATACCGTAAATCACTATTTATTACCTGAATTAGTTGAAAATTTTAAAAATTAATCCATAAAAAGTCCATATATAAGAACATTTTTTCAAATTATACTCTTCTTTCTAATGTTATTGTTTTGAAAATTCAACATTCAGTGTATATTTCGATGACCTTAAACTTTTCTCTGGGGGAAAAATGAATTTTTCTATTAAAAATTTGCTAAATAAGAATAAATATAAAATAGCAACAACTTTAACTTTGACAACCTTAGCTTTTATTGGATGCCAATCACAAAAATCAAAAAGTAATGATGACGTATTAGGCTCTTTTAACTCTAAAACAATAAAATTTAAAGATCTTTCAACTTCTGAAAAAACTGAGCTCATCAATGCACAAAAAAAAGTGTATGAAACCGCTCAAGCTATCTTAGAAAAGCACTATTTAGATGCTTGGTTTGATGACTATAAAAATCAAAATAAATTAGCTTCCTTAGATGCAGCAAAAGAAGATTACTATTCAAAAAAAGCTCTTGTCGGAGATGAGGTCGTTAAAAAGTTTCTTGCTGACAATGCTAATAACCCTCAGTTATTACAAATACCAGAAGATAAGCGCTCTAGCCTAGTAAAACAGTATCTTACTAGAATGGAACAGGCAAAAGCTGAGCAAGAACTGATAGCCGAAGCTCAAGAAAAAGGCAAAATCAAGGTTACTGGTATAGAAAAGCCACAAGAAATAGTTGTTACTATAAATGACACAACAGGTTATAAATATAACTCTAATTTGAAAAATCCAAAAGTAACTATTGTTGAATTTGCTGACTATCAGTGCCCATACTGTGTTAGAGCGCACGAAACTTTAGAAAAAGTAATGGCAGATTATAAAGATAAAGTGCAATATATTTATAAAGACTTCCCATTAATGCAAATTCACCCAGAGGCTTTACCTGCTGCAATTGCAGCAAAATGCGCAGCAAATCAAAACAAATACTGGGACATGCATAAATTGTTGTATGTTAAAGGTTCAACTGAAAAACTTTCAACTGATACCTACCAAAAGTTAGCTACCGAACTCAAATTAAATATTGCTGATTTTAAAGCCTGCCTAGAAGACAAAGATAAAACCATCAGTCAAGCAGTAATGGCGCAAATGGAGGAAGGAAATAGTATAGGTGTGAGTGGTACTCCTTCCATTTTCATTAACGGTGAAAAATTTGAAGGTAACTTAAGCGTTGCTGGTCTAAAGAAAGAAATTGATGCTAAATTAAGCGCAAAATAATTCAGCCTTTCTTTTTATAAAAACTAACAAGTTCTTTTTATTTAAAAAGAACTTTTTTTTTATTAAATTAAAGGAATTACTAGAAGTGTATAAAAACCAAACAGTAGTGTATATAATATATACATAATTTATCCTTAAATTATAAGCATTAATCTTTACCTGAAAATAAATTATACACGTTATATTAACAGCATGTAGCGATATATAACTTTATCTTTTTAAAGAATAAAAATAATTTATAAAAACAAAGAAAAATAATTTATTTTTTATGCATTTTTCTATAAAAAACATTAATTCAATTTTAATCCAAAATTAATTAAGACTTATCCTTTCTGAAATAATTTAAATTAAGAAAATAAAATTGGCATAATATTTGCTTTCAATTTTTAATCGGTTAGTTCATCTTGAGTAGGGAGAGATCATGCAATTAAATAGTCATAATCTGAAGTATTTATACACTAGTCTGCTTTCCTTAGTTGCAGTTAGTTGTAATGAAGGTTCAAAAAAATCAAACTCAGATAAATTTGATGGCTCAAATTTTGTTACTGTGAATGATAAAAACTATAATAAAAATTTCAATATTTCGAATGAAATTAATAAAAATAATAGTGTTGTAAAGTTAGAAGGAATAAATCATTCAACTGAACTTCAAGAACTCATGTATAAAGTTTCTCCAATTTCTGTTGATGAAGTTCAAAAAAATGATAAAGAAACTGATATATACTTATATAAAAATAAAGAAAATAACCTAAGCATTGTTGCTACAAGAAGCAATAGTAAAGAAACAGAAAAAGAAGTAGGAAAAATGATTTATGCTGAATTAAATTCAGAAAATAAATCTAACCAAGAAGAAAATAACCTAAATCTCGATAAATCTTCAGTAACTGTCACTATTTTTGAAGATAAATTATCTTGCTTTATGCCTAAATTTAGCAAAAATGACTCGCAATTAATTGACTATTGTGACAAAAAAGCAAATGTAAAATTGCACTTTAAAGTAGATATGTCCGGTTCTCGTTCAGGTGAATTTGTATCAAAAGAAGATCCAAAACAAAAAATAAAGACCTCCGAAGGAAAATTCATTACTTTCAGTATATCTCCTACTGAAGGAGGCGGTCCTGGATGGCATATAGCTGATAATATTTATCAAGAAAAATCAAAATATGGTGATAAAATTTCAACTGTAGCTGGCAAATACATCTTTGAAATAAATTCTGACTTGAATGATGAAAAGCCAAAAGAAAATCATGTTCATATTGCAGACACTTTTCCAACAAATATAAATCCAAAAATAACATCCACTGTAACTAGGGGCTATAATTTTGGATTGTCTGGAGGCTTAAAATTAGGTGGTAAAGCTGAATTCAAACCAGCAGTTTCTCCAGCAACAGGTCTTATTAGTCTAGGTGAAGTTGAGGCAACCGCTGGAGCCGAGCTAAGTGCAAATATTTTAAGAACGAGTTCAAGAACAATGCACTTTGAAACTCATGAATATACTGTTGAAAGTAATAGTAATGCAAATAAAGCAATGTGGATTTGGGATGCAAAAATTCCAGAAAAAATATGTACTTATTTGACAAATTACGACTCCCAAAAT
The DNA here is from genome assembly GCF_009792895.1 of Pigmentibacter ruber. Lineage (NCBI taxonomy): Bacteria > Pseudomonadati > Bdellovibrionota > Oligoflexia > Silvanigrellales > Silvanigrellaceae > Pigmentibacter > Pigmentibacter ruber. The sequence goes on along the minus strand of NZ_WSSC01000002.1, from coordinate 479,507 downwards.
TGTGACTTTAGTACAGCTCCTTGGAATACTAGATGGGCTTCAAATATAAATATGTTTTCTGCTATCAGCCATAAATCCTTTCAACCAGCATTTTGGGTTACTTACCAAACTTCAAAGGAGAACAAAGGAATTTCTACTTTTGAAATCAGCACAAGAGCACAAACTGCAGTGGTGTTTGGCAACGTTTCACAACTTGTTGTTAAAAAATCTTATAGTTTAGAAGTTGGTACAGGAGAAATTTTTGTAAAACCAATAGTTGTATCTGTAAACTGGAATTCTCCTTTTTTTGCTTCTGAAGAAAACATAAGATTGCAAAGAACGAATAGTCTTTATGCAACAAAATGCTTAGCTGTTGACAGTTCTAACAAAAATGTTTCATTAGCAGACTGTGATTCCTCATATGAACAAATATGGGGATATGACATAGAGTTAAAACAATTTAAATCTAGAACAGGTCAGAATAATTTATGTTTAGCACTTGTCCACAGATTTGGTGAAGATGTTGCTGTGGCAGAGCCTTGCTTTGCAAATAGCGAAGACAAAGTTGTAAAAAATAACCAAATTTGGGAATTTACAAAAGAAGGCTATATTAAATCTGTAGAAGATCCTGAACAAAGAGTTCTTGATACTAATGAAAATGGCAATCTTGTGCTAAAAGTTCCAGGTAAGTCAACACCAAAATTTAAAGCTTATGATGCCAAGCTTTAATTAAAGTTTGACAAAGGGACGAAGAGATAAAATAATCTCCTCGTCTTTTTTTATTAAAATATTTAAAAATAAGGTTAAATTTCTACTTTGCTAAAGCAGCCACGCCTAATAGTCCTTTTATATCTTCATCCGTAATAGATAGACCAGCACCAACAAATGGAAATGGTTTATCATATAAAACTAAACCATCTACACCAGCGGTAAGAAAAATATTTGGCGTAATGAATACGTTTGTAAAGGCCTTAATATTAAATGCCCCTTTGCTTCCATATTGAGTATCCGAAGGTGTAGGGCTACCACCAAATTGTGAAAATTCTACAGTACCAACTAAGCGATCTTTAAATGCAAAAAAGTCAGTTGCAAATCCGCCAGAACTAGCAAACATACCAACACGCAGCCCCATAAAACCAATTCTTTGAGAAATTTGTAAATTGTACCGTAAATTTGAAACATTTTCATTGGTATTTTTTTGTGTTGTTGTGGTTGTCGTATTTCCATTTGTTGTTGTAGTTGCAGTTGTAGTATCAACTTGCCTACCGTAAGAAACATTTGTAATACCTAATAGGTAATATCTATCAGGTCTTGTGGAAAACATTAAATCAAATTCATTAGTAAATTTATCGCCTGTTTGAGCATTCGCAACTCTAAATTCAGCCCTATCCATCATAGTGAGTTTCAATTGTGAGATAGGTTTTACAACATCTTGAATACTTTTTAATGTGGCTTTTACTTCATCAGCTGTTTCATCTTTTGCAATCAACTGCCCAATTGTACCCTCACCTTTTTCAATTTTTGCAGCCATTCTTTTTATTGAGGCTGTAGCTTCATCAACATTTGCAATAATATTTTCAATTTTTTCACGATTTTCAGGTGTAGATATATTTCTTAATTCAGAGCTAAATGTTTTTAAATCAGAAATAATTTGATCTACTTTAGAATCATTTCGCTCTATTAAATTTGCTATTCTTACAGCGCTATCACGAATTCCTTTAATGGCCTCTTTTATATTTGTTTTTTGTGACGAAGTAATATCACGTAAGTCAGCTGAAACTCCTTCAATATTATCAAGAATATTTTTAACAGACATTTCACCTTCTTTAGTACCTAAGACGTTAGATAAAGAACCAGTAATTTTTTTAATATCACGTGCAATATTATTTAAATTTGTCATTAATGCTTCAATATCATTGGATTCTGGATTTCTAGGCATAAATTCACCAGAAGCCATATATCCGACACCTGCTTGGTTCCTGACAATTTCAATAAAAACATCACCTAAAATACCCCTTGATTTAATTTCAAGAAAAGACCCTTTTGGTATTTTTAAATTGCCATCAACACTAAAATTTATCTTTGCTCCATCTTGCAAAATTTCTACTGAAGTAACTTCACCAACTTGGACACCCGAGGCACGCACTTGAGTACGCTCTGCCACACCTCTAACGTTACTTATAACGGTATAAAAATGTTGTTTTTTTGATGCAAACGGATTTCCACCTAAAACCACAGCAGTAGTAGTGAGGATTGAAGCACCTAATATTGTAAACAAACCAACTTTAACTTCAGAGGACAGTGCCATTGTAAAACTAATCCTTAATTTCTAGATTCCGCATATATATATTAAATTAAGCTATTGGAACTTCTAATGGTCCATTTCTGCCGCCAGTTAAAAATTGTCTAACAAGTTCGTCATGACTTGAAGCAAAATCATTTGGAGTTCCATGAAAGTATATTTTTCCTTTATGCAAAAGAAAAACATACTCTGCGACGTTCATCACAGACGTGATGTCATGACTTACCACAACAGATGTGATACCGTCCAAATTTTTTTGTGTGTTTATTATCAAATTATCAATTAAGTCTGAAACCAAAGGATCCATACTTGTTGTAGGTTCATCATAAAGTAACAACTCTGGTTTTAATGCCAAAGCACGTGCAAGTCCTACTCTTTTTCTTTCACCAATTGATAATTCTGGTGGAAATTTATCTTGTATACCAGGTAAACCTACTGTTGCAAGCAGTTGAGCTACTTCATTTTCCATTTCTGACTGACTAAGTTTTCGATGATTTTGTAAAGGAAAAGATACATTTTCAAAAATAGTCAAACTATCAAATAATGCACCGTCCTGAAAAAGAATTCCAATCTTACTTCTAACTACGTCCCATTTTTCATTAGAAGCACTTACCATATTCTCGCCATTAATAAAAATAGAACCGGAATCTGGTTTTAAAAGACCTATGATATTTTTTAAAGTAACAGATTTTCCTTCCCCACTTCGCCCTATTATGAATGAAATTTTATTTCGTGGGATATCTATATTTAAACCATTTAATACATGATTATTGCCAAATGATTTTTTTACTTCAACAAGTGAAACAATACTTTGACTTGACATAATATAAATGATTTACCTTATTTGAAAAATAGTTATAAAAAAATCACCCACTAAGATTGACAACAAACTAGCAACAACTGCGCTTGTAGTTGCCTCACCAACTCCTTTAGCACCACCTTTGGCTTTAAAACCCTTATAACATGCAATCGTTGAAAAAATAAATCCAAAAGCCGTCGCTTTAATTAAACCTTTTATCACATCGCTCCAATAAACTATCCATTTTAATTGTTGCATAAAAGTCATCGTATCAACTTTATAAAAGATAACAGCAACTGCATAACAACCAATCACACCCACAAATAAAAAAATAGCTGCAAGTATTGGCATCATAATTGTACTGGCAAGAACTCTTGGAATTACTAAATAACTTATTGGATTTACACCCATTGCCTCCATAGCATCAATTTGCTCATTCACACGCATTGTCGCAATTTCAGCCGCCATAGCTGCACCTGCACGCCCAATGACAATAAAACCACACATCACCGGACCTAATTCAAGCGCTAGAGATTTTCCAGTTGCAGCTCCCATTAAACCCTCAGCACTAAACAATCTAAAAATAACTCCCAATTGCAGACCTAATACGCCTCCTACAAAAAATGCTGAAATTAAGATAATGGTTGCACTTTTATTTCCTACAAATTCTAACTGCTTAATTAAAAGACTAAATCTAAAAGGTGGCTTAAAAAACCAAACAAATACTTCTTTAAAAAACAATAAAAAGCGACCCAAGCCAGCCAAAAGTTTTATTAAAACATCACCAATTACAAAAGGAACTAACGTAATATATTTCATCTTAAATACTTCCTGTTTTTTGCTGAATAATATCTCCAAGAGATGACAAATCTGAAAATCGTAATTCTTGTTCACCGTCTAATCCAGAGGCGATTGGAATTTCAACGATGGATATTTTTGCAAATGAAAGTTCCTTAGATATTTTAGCTTGTGTGTCTAAATAACTTTTCAAATAGTTAGCAAATAATTTTTCTTTTTCTTCAATAAATGAATGACCTTGAATAAATTGAAGAAGATTAGTATCGATTCTTAAATGTTCGGGAAATGTTTTATTAATAATGGCATATTTAGGCTTTATTCCTAAATTAACCAAAATTCTTTGAATTTCTTTTGCAATAAAAATTGCATCTTCTCTAATTGCAGTAACAATAAAAATTTGAGTAGAAGGTGTATTTAACCACTTTTGCGCTATTTTAATTCTTTCCAAAGCTGTAACAAAAACTTCATCTAATAAAATTAAAAATTCTCCAAAATTAACAATAAAGTTACGACCTCCTACCAAAGCTAAACCATCAATAATTTTTTTTGCCCCTGATTTGAAGGCTCTAGCAACAAAACTTTGTTTTTCATTTGCACTTCCGACAAACCATTTTACCCAATCAATAATTTTACTGTCTAAAAATAATGAAACTTTCTCAGGCTTAGCAATAAAATCTATTGCATGAATACCTGGTGCTGTATCTATAACTAGTTCTTCAGTGTCAGGATATTGCTCAAGCCATTCTGCGACACGAATTGCAGCTAGTGTATCAATAGCGGTAGCCATTTTATTTGAAAGTGCAGAAAAATAGGGGTTTTTTAATAAATTATCTTTTTTTTCTTGTGACAATCCTTTTTCTTCTACCCAGCGCATTAAACTATCACCTATATGCAAAACAGAAGCTCGCAATTGTCCTTTTGAATTTTCAAGCGGAATGATAGTCCCCTCTTCAGTAATAGACGTTGTACCTAGAGCTGTTTGCAATCTTTTTGCAGGATCTATACTTATGAGTCCGACATTTTTCCCTGCTTGAGCCATAGATATAGCAAAAGAGGCAGATAACGTCGTTTTTCCAACTCCACCAGCTCCTAAAAATACATGCAATCTTGGAAAAGATTTTCCCATAGAAACCTCTTGAGGAGTTCAATTTTTAAAAGTAAGAAGATAATAATTCAAGCATTTGAGGATGTGAATTAGATTGATTAATAATATTTAGGTCAGGTAAAGAAACTACTGGCAGTGAATTATTTTTTTTATCCTTTTGATTTTTTGCCCAGCTTGTTAATTTATTTTCACTATGAGTTCTTTTGTGCAGTATAGATAAAATTAGTTTTAATTCATTTTGTGCGTAATCAGTCTTTAATTTTTCTAGCAAACTTTTAAACCAAATATCATCTTCAGAAAAATTAAAAGTTGGGAATTTCTCAATATTAACTGATTGATTTACTATTAATGCTAATGGTGGTCTGAGCAATTGACTTGTAATTTTCGGGATAGTTTCTATACTTTCTTCGATTGGTAACTCTTCAGGTAAAGTAACAACTAAGACACCCGTTTTTTCTTCATCTAATAAAAGTCTATTTACTCTTTCACATTCATAAGCAAGAGGCCCTGTCATTCCTAAATTTGCGACAGCTGGCGCAATGCCAAATAATGATAAGCCATGACCTGTTGCTGGAGAATCTACAATAACTTTATCGTACGAATAACCTTTTTCTTTTTCAGCAAGCTCTACTAGCCAAAAAAGACGACCAAGAAAAAATAACTCTTGTACACCAGGCGCAGCATGAATAAGTCTCTGAACATGTTTATTTTCAATGACAACATTATAAATAAGCTTCATTTTCAAATGCTCAACAAAGTATTCTTTTATTGCTTCGGCTGCTGAAAAATTCATAGTTTTATAGCCATGAGGCGTAAATGATTCTTTATGAGAGCAAGCTGGAATGGAATACAGTTGAGAAATGGCATCTTTTAACGCCCATTGGACTAGCAAAACTTTTTCACCTTGTTGCGCATAATGATATGCTATGGATGCAGAAACAGTGGTTCTTCCTACCCCACCTTTTCCAACAACAAATATTAGCTTTTGCTTTAATTCATTTAAAAGCGTCATGCATTAGACTTTTGGAACTTCTTTGTGCTCAACATCTACAACCTGATTTGCATGTTGCGAGTTTTGCGGCGGAGAAATTTGTTTATCATCAGTAGAGGAACCATTTAATCCTTTTTTAAAATTAGAAATTCCTTCTCCAAGAGCCTTACCTACTGAAGCAATTCTTTTTCCACCAAATAATACAATTACAATCCCAAAAATGAGTGCCAATTCACCAAAACTAAAGGTGTGCATAGACCACCCTCCTAAGAGCAGAAGAAATTGTTAGGTAAACCAGAGACTAGAAAAGCCTCCCACCTCGATTTCCCTTGGGATAACCTTAGCACAAAGATATGTCAAATATCAATTCAACCTAGAACTACCTGTATTTTTCACGTCACTAGGCATAGCCAACATCACAGCTTCCGCTATATCCATAATTTCTAAGTCTTTTGTTTTTTCTATATTTTGAAAAGCACTTTTAAAATTAATCATACAAAATGAACAGCCTGTGACTAAAGTTTTAGCTCCAGTTTGCGCGACATGTTCTAATCTTCGTTCAACAATCTTTCCACCGCCTTCACTTTCATACCACATGTTACCGCCACCCATTCCACAACAACTAGAAGTTTCTCTGCTGGCTTCCATTTCAGCTAAACGCAAACCAGCAACTGCTTCTAATATTTTGCGAGGTGCTTCATATTCACCATTATGTCTTCCGAGAAAACAAGGATCATGAAAAGTAACTGTTTTGTTAACTTCTGTAGGTAACGACAATTTATTTGCTTTATGAAGTTCTGATAATAATTGTGTATGATGATAAACTTCATAATTTCCACCATATTCTTGATAATCATTTTTTAAAGTATTGAAGCAATGTGGACAGTGGGTGACAATTTTTTTAAATTTTAATTTATTTAGTTGTTCAACATTACTATTAGCAATTTCTGCAAAAGAATATTCATCACCTAAACGTTTAACAGGTTCACCATTGCATTTTTCTGCTTTGCCCATGACTGCAAAATTTACTCCACAATATTTTAAAATGGAGACAACAGCTTTTGCTACCTTTTGATTCCCTAGATCATAAGCGCCTGCACAACCAACATAATACAGATACTCTACTTCTGGAGAATCTCCTGTAATAATTGGTAGATCTAGTCCGTCGGCCCATTTAAAACGATCTGCCGATGCAAGTCCCCAAGGATTACTATATTGTTTTATATTTTCTATTGCTTTGCCAGCTGAAGCAGGAATTTCACCTAAAGATAAAGTTTGGTACCGTCTTAACTGCATAATTGTACGAAGTTGATCTATTCCGACAGGACATTCATTCACACACCCACCGCAATTAGTGCATGCCCAAATTTCGTTGTGTGTTATTACACCATTTTCAAATAGAAAATGCTTTTCTTCTTCACCTTGTTTTGGAAATAAAGCTTCAACAGTCATACTGTTCTTCATTTTTAAAATTATTTCCCTAGGATCTAATGGCTTTAATACTGCATTAGCAGGACAAATATCTGTACATCTTCTACATTCAGTACAGCTATCAAAACTTAATAAGTCTTTCCATGAGAAATCACGAATATCTCTTGCACCAAAATATTCTGCTTCTGCATTTTCAAAATCCATTTTTGCAAGCATTACTGAAGGAGTTAATCTTTGTGTATATAAATTTAAAGAAGCTGTTACAATATGCAATGCTCTTGTATATGGGACTGTTGCTATAAAAGCCATAGTTGTTACCATATGAAAATACCACAATGAAGTATAAATCATATTGGCATTATTAGAGTCCATATTTTTTGGATAGAAAAGACTAAATAAATAACCAACAAAAGCCCATTGCGTGTCAGGGGCATGTTGATCGAAAGCTAATCTAAATCCTTGTAACAAAAATCCTTGAATAACTAATAAAAAAAGGAAAGAATAAAGCAAGGTATAACCAAGACTATGACTAAATTTATATTCTTTATTTGATCTTCTAAATATACCCATTAAAAGACCTATAGCTAACGAAACACCGCCAATTTGTCCTGTAACTTTAACAAACGCATAGAACCATCCATGATAAAGATCCGTGATGTTATAGTCTTTTAAAGCAACAATAGTTGTACAGAAAACTAAAGCAAAAAAACCATAAAAAATGAGTCCATGCATCCAGGCGGCATAAATAGATTTAGGCTTAGGATCTCTTTGTCTACGCGAACGCAAAACTTTTGCTTGCGCAATAACATTCCGGAAAAAAATAATAGTTCTTTCCACAGGCTTATCAAAACAAACTTCAGGTTTTCCAGCTCTCCAAAGAACAATATGCTTCCAGACACCATAAGCAAAAATAACAGTAGCAATGAACAACCAAAGATATGTTGTCATATGCAAAATTTCATTTAATCCACCAGAAGGTGACCAATATATTTGGCGTGTCAGTTGTTGAGCGTCCATGCAAAAAACCTTCATTTTGTTTAGTTATTTAAACTGAGTACAACCATAGAAATATAATAAAAAAAATTGAATTTTACAAATTCTATTGACCGCGCATCAAATGCTTTTGAATATATTTTCTAACTCCTGCACTTAAAGATGTAAATTCATGTTGAATACCTATTGAGCGCAATGTAGAAAGATCTGCACAAGTATAATTTTGATATTGATTTATAATGTTAGGAGGCATGGGAATATATTCGATATTGACAGGGAGAGAAAGAGCTGAAAAAACTTGCTCTGCCAAACTATTCCAAGATTCAGTTATCCCACGTCCTATATTTAAAAATAATCCATTTTCGGGCAGAATAATGCTAGATTGTTGATGCATTCTTGCTAATGATAATTTTATGAGTTGAACAGTCACTTGAACGATATCATCTATATATACAAAATCTCTGAGTTGTTCTCCATTTTTATACTTAGCAGTGTTACTTTCAAAAAGCTTTATTTTACCGGTACGAGTAGCCTGTTGGTATCCATGATAAACCATGCTTGCTTGACCACCTTTATGGGATTCAAATTGACCAAAAACATTAAAATAACGTAGACCAAACCATGAAGGTGGAGTATTGGTTTGTTTTAAAGTCCAGATATCAAAATCTAGTTTTGATTTTCCGTATAAATTAAGTGGTGTATATTTTTCACAATCTTCTTTTTTATCTGAAAACCCTAAGGATCCATCACCATAAGTTGCTGCACTAGAGGCATATATAAAAGGAATAGAGTGCTTAGCACAAAATGTCCATAGTGCTATTGAATAGTTTAAATTTAACTCTGCAAAAACATTTACATCGGTTTCTGTTGTAGAAGAACAAGCTCCATTGTGAATAACTACATCAGGTTTTTGCGGTAGTTTTTCAAGATGAGAAATGAGATCTCTATAGTCTACATATTGGTAGCGAGCTGAGCCTAAAAATCGCTTGGCAGTATCCCTGTTAATACTAGTGGAAAGATCACTTGCAATGACTGAGCACCCTAAATCCTGGGGCCCTTGTTCGACAAAATTAGAAAATTTTATAGGTGCATGTTGAGGAAATCCCAAATCAGTAGGATCCATAGCCAGGATTTTTTCCACAATATTTGTCCCAATAAACCCATGAGCTCCTGTCACAACAAAAAGCGGCATACTTAATCCTTCTTTCTTTCATATTTAACAAATGCCATTAAAATCAACAAAAGAATGTATTGAAACAAACAGCATACTTTGCAATATAAACTCTTAGCATAAATTTAGGCATCGTTAAGACCCAAATTTATAAAATTTTGTTTTTTCAGAATCTTAAAAAGGATAGTTCTATGAATGTTGCAGTTATTGGCGCTGGATTAGCAGGTAGTGAATGTGCATGGATTTTAGCTGAACACTATCAATTATCTGTCACTTTATATGAAATGAAGACGAGAAAAACAACCCCAGCACAAATATCTCCACATTTATTTGCTGAATTAGTGTGTTCAAACAGTTTAAAATCTAAAAGCCGTTTAAATCCTGCTGGAACTTTAAAAGCTGAGTTAGAAAAATTAGGGAGTCTTATTCTTCCAGCGGCCAGAAATGCAGAAGTGCCAGCAGGAGAAACTCTAGCAGTAGATCGAGAACTTTTTTCATCAGAAATTACGCAAAAGTTAAGAAACCATAAAAATATTGAAATTATTGAAAAAGTTGTTGAATCTGTAGATGAAATTAACCTTTTCAAAGATTTTAATGCAATTGTGATTGCCACAGGTCCTTTAACTGATGATGCTCTTGCTGAAAGCTTAAGAAAATTAACAAAAAGTGATCAACTATACTTTTATGATGCTATTGCTCCTATTTTGGATGGAGATAGTATTAATTATGATGTTGCTTTTTATGCAAATAGACAATCAAAAACTAGTTTATATGAAAAAAAACTAGTTCAAAACAAAGAAATATTAGCTGAATTCCCAGATATTTCTAATGCAACGCTAGTGTATGAAAAATTAACCGGATTGCCAGATATTTCTAATGCAGATGAGGATGGTGATTACTTAAATCTACCGTTTAACAAAGAAGAATATTTTGCTTTTGTTGAAAAAGTCTTACTTGGAGAAAAAGTCCCCCATAAAAATTTTGAAGAACCAAAGTATTTTAATGGCTGCCAACCAATTGAAGTTTTAGCAGAAAGTGGGCCACGTACTCTTTCATTTGGCCCGATGAAACCTAAAGGACTTATCAATCCCAAAACCGGCAAAATGCCATATGCAGTTGTTCAATTACGCAAAGAAAGTTTAGGCGATAATGCTTGGAATATGGTTGGATTTCAAACCCGCCTCACATGGAAAGCTCAAAAAGAAATATTTTCCACCATACCTGGACTTGAAAATGTTGAATTTTTTCGCCTAGGAAGCATGCATAGAAATACTTACCTTGTTTCTCCAAGTGTATTAAATGAAGATTTTTCATTGAAAGAAAATAATAAAATATATTTAGCAGGACAAATTATGGGTGTTGAAGGCTATCTTGAAAGTACTGCTATGGGATGTTTTATTGGCCATTTAATTGGCTTTAAATTAACAAAGCAAAAAACTTTATCCCTACCACCTGCAAATACATCTTTAGGTTGTTTAGCTCGCTTTTGTATATACTCTGAACCAAAAAAGTTTACACCGATGAATATTCACTGGGGATTATTTAATGAATTATCCAAAGATGACATTGAAAAGTATAGTAATAATTCTGAAAAAGTTTTAAAAATGAAGAAAATAGATAAGTCAACAAAAAGAGAAATGCTTGCTTCTCGTTCAGAAGAATTATTTAATGATTGGTGGAATAAAGAATTTAATTAAATTTTTTCTGAGATTAGAGGATTAAAAAACAGTTTAAAAATATTTGGCGCATAAATACCATGAGCACCTTGATTTATAATTCTACTTGTAAAAGTAATACGCATACCTAAAGTTGGCGTATGATAATTATCTCTCATATTAAAATTAGAAAATGAAATTCCATTTAGATTTCAAACTATAATGAAATCTTCATACTTATTTTTATATTTTCTAATAACTTGCAAATTTTTAAGCAGGACATACAGAAATAAATTCAAATAATTTCAAAGAATGTTTAGGCGTTAATTTAAAATAAGTAGTTTCACTAACTAAACCACGGAGATTTTCATAGACATTAATAAAATCTCCAGCAACTTCAACTTAATTTTCATCAGAAATGATGACTTCAAAATTTTTTAAATCCGTTACACAATATAATTTAGTCTTTTGTAATGAAAATGCATAGCTACTAGGAAAAATGGAAAGAACTAAAATAGTTCTCAATAAAGTATTCATTATAAACATTTTAATTCCTAATTTTAAACAATTCCACGTAATAATCCACCTTCAACTCTTAAGGCAGCTCCATTTGTGGCTGAAGAAAGGGGACTGCAAATATAAGTAACGAAACTAGCTACTTCATCAACAGAAGCAAATCTTTGAATGAGTGAAGAGGAGCGATACTCTTTAAAAAATTTCTTTTCCATTTCTTTATTTGATAAATTGTTTTGCACAGCTAAATCACTGACAAACTTTTCTACACCTTCAGACCATGTGGGACCTGGCAATATTGAATTTACTGTTACACCTGTCCCTAAAGTAGTTTCAGCCAAACCTCTAGCTAATGCAATTTGCGCCGTCTTTGTTACGCCATAATGTATCATTTCAGTAGGGATATGAATTCCTGATTCGCTTGATATAAAAACTATTCTACCCCAATCCTTTTTTTTCATTTGTTTTAAATAGTATCTACTCAGTCTTATTCCCGACATAACATTTTGATTGAATATTTCCATCCAATTGTCATCACTAATTTCTTCAAATTCACGAGCTGCGTAGACTCCAAAATTATTAATCAATATATCAACCTGATTAACTTCCTCTATCAATTTTTCGCAACCTTTTTGCGTTCCAACATCAGCAGCTATTCCAATAATGTTTTGCTTATGAATATTTTGTTTATTCAATTTTTCAATAGCTACCTTGACCCTATCTTCTGTTCTACCATTTATAATAATAGAAACACCTTCCTGAAGTAAGGATTGCGCTATTGCGAAGCCAATTCCAGAAGTAGAGCCTGTTATCAAAGCTTTTTTTGATTGTAATTTTAAATCCATTTTTTTTCCTTTCAATTTCAAAGTAACAATTTTATTTAATCCTTTTATCTTTATTTTTCAAGTTAAGGAAACAAATTAACAAAATTGAAAATGAAAAAATAAAAGTAGTAAAATTCGCTAATATAATAATCAAATCATTAATCATAATTCCATATAACAACCATAAAAACACACCTGTACAAAACATGGAATACATAACCAGTGAAATTCCACGAGTGTCTTTTGATTTCAATGTTTTTATAGCTTGTGGCAAAAATGCCGAAGTAGTTAAAAATGCAGCAATATATCCAATAATTAAATGTTTATATAATAGCATAATAAATCCTTTTAAATTTATTTATTCTATCATATCTGAAAAAGTAAATTTTTTACTCAATAAAATTTATTTATGATTTTTTTTCACATAAGTTTTATTAAAAAATAATGACCCTAATAAAATAAACACCATTAATAAAAGAAAAATGTTTTCTGGAATTGGTTTATCTATGGTTAAATAAGAAAATCCTAAATTTAAATCCTTAATTTTTAAGATAACATTAATACCAGCTATTCCAACCAAAACAAAAGCTGTTTTTTCTAAAATGGGAAATTTTTCTATCAGTTTAATAAAAAATTGGGCAGCTATACGCATCAATAAAACTCCCAATAAAGCCCCTGAAATTAAAACCCATTTTACGTCAGATATTGCTAAAGCAACAGCAATAGAGTCTATTGAAAACATAATATCCATTATTTCAACCTGAACAACAACTAAAATGAAATGTTTAACACTTGTGTTTATTGATTTAGGAATTACAATTTTTTCAATATTATTAGAAGTGGATATTTCATGAGTTGTTTCTTTATGAAAAAAAAGCTCATGGCAAGATAAATAAAGCAAATATAAACCTGCAATTGCTTTTACCCATTCATACTTCATTAACCAAACGCCAATAAAAATAATACCAATTCTAAAAAGATAGGCACCCCAAATTCCTAAAAGTAACGCTTTCTTTTGTTGTTCTGGTTCTTTTAACTTCTTTTTAACTAAAGCAGCTAGGGCAAGAGCATTATCAAAGCTTAATAACCCTTCTAAAATAATTAATTGAAAAACAATGAATAAATGGTTGAGATTTAAATCAATCAATTCAAAATCCTTTCAAAAATGAAACAATTCGCAACAATTAATGCTTTAACTACATTTTTATGCTATTGAAGAGTTGAGAAAAAATCAGTTGTGATTCTTTTTTCATCTTTTATATAATAGCTAAAAATATCAACTACTTGGAGCCTTGCATCTGTGAACTATAGTGAACAATATCTATATGCTCTTACTACCTTAGTGGAAAAAATACAAAAGGCTCTAGCAATATTTAAAAATGGCGGGCTTATTCTTGTTGGGGATGACGGACGCCGGGAGAACGAAGCAGATTTGGTTTTTCACGCATGTGGAGCAACACCAGAAAATGTCAACTTCGCTATAACCCATGCAAAAGGCTTATTATGCGTATCTGTTAGTCATGAAATTGCAAATAAGCTAGGAATATATTCTGCACCCCAAATCCCAGGAGGCATTTCTCATACTAACTTTACTTTGTCAGTCGATGCAAAATCAGGAATAACTAGTGGAATTTCTGCTAAAGATCGTTCTTATACAATTGAGTTAATGGCTAATTCAAATGTAACTATCACCGATTTTGTTAGTCCGGGTCATGTTTTTCCTTTGCGTGCAATGCAGGGCGGATTGTTAGCACGCGCTGGACACACTGAAGCATTATTAGAACTGTGTAATTTTGTAAAACTACCATGTGTTGCTGCAATGTGTGAAGTATTAGATGAAAATGGCAATGCGATTAATCCAAAATTATTTTCAGATTTTAATCATAACTACAGCGTTTTTAAAGATTTGCCATATATTACAACTGTTGACATTCTATGGGCTAAAATTTTCTTTCAGCCTCCAATAAATAAATTTTTCAATGCTATTTCAGACTTTATCGCACCTGAAGGACGCGAAAAACCTCTTTCCATATTTGAACTTCAACCAAATCATGAAAAAGAACTTACCTTACCAACTTTTCTCTGTATTTATAATGAGCAATTAGACCCAGAAAAAATTCATTTTAGCATATCAAATATTGCTAATACCTGGAATAATTCTGTTGATTTAAAAAATTGTGACGCTGCTATTTTTATTTTTAGCCCGGGAAATTGTTTTGAAAAAGTTCCTTTTGATTTTTCTGCTTTTTGTGACATGAGCGCAAAAGAAGGCTTAAGTAAAACAAAAAATTCAGTTAAAAGATGTTTAAGCATTTTAAGAACAATGCAGTTTATATCCGTAACATTCAATCTAAATATAAAACAATTAATTGATAATACTCCTTACCTAGTTCCTGAAGACAAATATTTTTTAAGTAATATTATTCATTCAAATTTTAAATTAAATTAATAAATATAAGTTTTATTCATTTATATTATTAACTAGTTTTTATGAATATATTTAAAAATAATACTTGTTATATCTTTTATATAATACTCTTGAGTTATTGAATCAGAATTAATACTATCTTTACTTAAGCTAAAATGTCCATATTTAGGTAAACTAAGCTGACATAACTTATTATCTTCATTTTTTTTATCCTGCATTAAATAACTTTCAATTTTTTCTAAAGATATATCTTTAACTATTTTTATAGGATAAAACCTAATAATGTCTTGAATAATATCAAACATTTTTTCATGTTTAGAAGAAATAGATATAAAATTAAACTCTACTAAGAAATATAATCCATGCGCAACAGCAATCCCATGCGGGAGAGTTTGCAAGTATGTTTCCTCACCTAAAGCTTCTAAAATATGCGCTAATGTATGCCCAAAATTTAAGGAAGATCTGATATCTTTAGTCTCATGTAAATCTAAATTAACAACATATGCTTTATATCTTATATTTTTGTTAACTAGAAACAAAAATTCCGCATTTGTATTTTGCTTCTGATATATTTTTTGAATAGCTTCATAGTCATTTGCAAACTCACCAAAAATCCAAGATTGTTTAATAGCTTCAACTAAACCACAAATTATATTTTCAAATGTTAGTGTTTGAAAATACTCTGGGTTACAAAAAATTTTTTCTGCTTCATTAAATAATCCTACTTGATTTTTTCCATAGGGATAAAAATTAACGCCTGTTTTTCCGCCAATTCCAGCATCAACTGAGGCAAGTAATGTGGTTGATAAATAATTTACTTTAATATTTAATAATCCTGCAACAAAACCAACCATATCTAAAATAATTCCACCACCCATTACAAATAATAACTCTGTACTATGGGGTAAAATTTCTATCCAACTCTTAACTGTTTCAAGACTTTTAGTAGTTTCATCCGGTGAATAAAGAAGATAATTTTTGTCCTTTAAATAATAAGATATATTTTTCTGTTTTTCATATAAGTTTCTATCAACGAAAAAATAAACTGTTTCTTTATTAAAAGAATTTAATACTTTCATTAACTCAAATTCATTAATAATTGTCGGTATTGGAATAGATTTAGTAAAATTTAAATCATTCTTTTGAGAAATAAAACCTCTTTTATAAATTTTACAAACAAAATCAAATAATTCTTTCTTATATTTTACATTATATTTTGGTTTTGATTTCCTTGATAGCCCACTCTGAAAAAACTCATTTAAGATAATCAAAATATCTGAATAGTTATCAGATAGAATATGTTTCATAGAATTCTTTCTATTAATTTAAAAATTTTGGATTCAAAGAAATTTGACGCAATATGTGATCTGCAATAACTAACCAAAACATTGCTTCAACTAAAGGAACAGCCCTAGGTAACACACAAGGATCATGTCTGCCTGATTTTACTTTTAATTTTGATTCTTTTAGATCTTTTGTAACTGTTTTTTGTTCTTTGAAAATTGTTGATACAGGTTTAAATCCAACACTAATAACAATAGGCATTCCATTTGAAATACCGCCCTGAATTCCACCAGATTTATTTGTTTCTGTGACAATGTCACCATTATTATTTATTATAAAAGGATCATTGTTTTCACTACCCAATGCAAAAGTAGAAGCAATTCCATCTCCGACTTCAAAATATCTTACAGCAGGTAAACTTAACATTGCTTTTGCTAAATCAGCTTCTAATTTATCAAAAACAGGTTCACCTAATCCTGCTGGAATATTTTTTGCAACACATCGAATAACACCTCCTAAAGAATCACCCTCAGCCTTGGCTTGTAAAATTTTTTCTTTCATTTTACTCTCAGCTTGTTCATCAGGGCAGCGAATCATACTTGCCTCTATTTCTTGAAAAGAAATAGTTTCTTCATCAACCTTTGCTTGAATATTATAAATTCTGTCAACCCAACCTATTATGTCAATATTAGGAATAAAATTTTGCACATAAGCTTTTGCTATGGCTGCTGCCGCAACGCGTCCTATTGTTTCACGCGCGCTAGCACGACCACCACCACTGGTAGGAATAAGACCATATTTTTTAAAAGTTGTGTAATCAGCATGTCCAGGACGGAACATTTGATTAATATCATTATAGTCATTACTTTTTTTATCCTGATTGCGCACAAGAATAGCAATAGGCGTTCCTAAAGTAACTCCGTTTTCTACGCCGGATAGTATCTCACAAATATCCAGCTCCCCTCTTGGAGTTGTAAATTCATTTTGTCCTGGTCTACGTCTATTTAAAAAAGATTGAATAGTTAATTGATCCAAAGAAATTCCAGGCGGACATCCATCAATAACACAACCAACTCCAACCCCATGCGACTCACCAAAAGTAGAAACGCGAAAAAGCGTACCAAATTGACTAGACATTTTATTAATTTTCCTTAATTACTTCAATTTGAAAACCCAATTCTTGCACTTGATTAAAAAATTGTGGTGCAGTTTTTTCAACACATTTAGGATTTTTAATTGTTACTTTATTTAATTTTGAAGCAATTAAAAATCCAGTCATTGCAAAACGATGGTCTTCCCAAGTCTCAAATTCACCAAAAACTTCGGCATAATTTTTAACTATTGGGTAAACAATAAATCCATCCGTTTTTTCTTCTATTTTTAATCCCAAAGTATTCATATTTTTTACGAAACAAGAAATTCTATCACTTTCATGATGGCGGATATGTGATACTCCAAATATTTCAATAGGCGCATCTGCAAATAATGCTAATGCCCCCATAGTTAATGCCTGATCACTATATTGGGAGAAATCAAATCGGAAATTTCCTTTTGGTTTTAATGAATATTCACTTTTATAAACACATATTTCATTAGAAGATATTTGTATATTTGCGCCCATTTCTTGTAAAAGATAAATAAATTTAAAATCAGGTTGTAAAGTTAATGATCCTAAATTCAACACTTTTAAATTAAAATTATGCAAAAATGCTAACGCTAGAAAATAACAACAGGTAGATGCATCGGCTTCGATAACATAATCTTCAATTCCTAAATTTCTAACTGGTTGAAATATGAATTGATTTAAATCATTATCATGTTCTACGCTTCCACCAAATTTAGTTAAAGCTTGTAAGGTCATTCTTACATAATCTGGTTGTACTAAACTATCTATCCGCTCAATACTAATATTTTTTTTCGCACCTACAGCACTTAATAACAATCCACTTAAAAATTGGCCTGATACTTTCCCACTAATTTTACAATGCCCTTCTAGTTGTGAAGATTCTATTGTAAAAGGCATTTGATTTGGATCTATTTTTGCGTGTAGTTCTTTTAATGCATGCACAAGAGCAGATAAAGGGCGGCGCATCAATTGTGGCTCACCACTTATTCGCGCTTTTAAACAGGAAAAAGTGGGAAAGGTATTTTGCCAATTTAGTATTACAGCTGGAAAAAAGCGTGCTAAAGTACCAGCTTTGCCAAAAAACAACTCAACATTTTCCAAAGTTCTATTATTTGGAGGGAAAAGAAGAACTTTTTTTAATTCATAATCAATATGTACCCTATAGCCGAGCCTTTTTAGAGACTCTAGCCCCCAATAAGAATCTTCTGAGAATAAAAAACCATATAAATTTACCGGTTTTGCACATAGCCCTGCTAATACAATAGCTCTATTCGTAAAACTTTTAGAACCTGGTATCCAAATCTCTTTAACATCCGAAGTAATTACTCTTGTTGTAATTTTAATTGCTTGTACATCTTCAGCATGATTTAGTTCGAAAAAAAATTTATTTATCTGCATAATATTTCATAGTATTTCAGGTTTCAGTTGAAATTAAGGCCTTCATATTCAAGATAATCTTAATCAATCAGGCAATGCCAGAATATCGCATTTTATTATTTAGAAATCAAACAAATAGATTCATAATAATTTACTAGCTTCTTTAAGAGTTTCTTCTTTTTACAAAAAGCAAATCTAACCCAATAAAATTTCCTTGAGGATTGAAGATAAAATGCTGATAATGGAATTGTAGCTATTTTTTTTGCAATTAGCAATTGTTTTGTATATTTTGTATGCATAATATCAGAAATATCCTTACCTAAATTCACATAATTTGCTGTTAGCAAAAAAGTGCCTTCATTTTTATTCACTAAATATCCAGATTTTTGAGAGACTGAAGATAAAAAATCTCTCTTTTGCTAATATATTTTTCTTTTTGGACTGTAATAAAAAGTTAACCAATCAGTCTGAGCTAGAATTTCAGCACGTCCAAATTGGATATAGGACTAATACAAAAAACAGTTGCTTAATGAACAATTCTAATATGCTTAGTAATATTAGCAGGTGCACTTACCCAGCCAGTTCTTAAACCAATAAATCCAAATGTTTTGCCTGCAGAACTAATTCTTACTAATAAATGCTAAATATTGGCCTAGATAAACCAAGGCTCCTTAAATAAATTTATTGGCTTCAATATTTGCTAGAGGAAAAAAGATACCAAAACTCTATTTAATACGTTGTTAAATAGAAATCGTCATTTTTAATTTTTAATAAAAGTAAAATAGGTTAGTTAAAAATAGTTTTAAATTAAAACAGAGGATAAATATATTATTAAAAATGTACATTTATTTTGAATCTGACATTTATCTTTAGCAAGAAAACTTGTCTTTTTTATCAATAAAAAAATTTTGTGGTGTACTAAAAATCCATTATAACAATTCTTTTGTTAACACCATAAAAATACTTAATTAAAATTAATTTCAAGAAGGTTATGGCTCGTAAATTTAAAATAACAAAATAGATAAATATTTTTTAGATATTAACTTGATTATTTAAAATTTTATGTTTATTCAAAAAATCGTCTAAATTTAATTTTAGATAATAAAAATAAAATAAAAATATATAATATTAATTAATATATTTTGAATATTATGTATTTTTTTAAGAAAAAGGTGATTTAAATGCGACTCCATCTTTTAAAAGAATTAAAATACACACCGTTAATTTTAATAGTTTCATCTGCTTTTTTAGGTTGTAAAAAAAATTCTAGCTTTTCTGAAGATACTAAATCTAAACTAGCACAAGAATTTAGTGCTTCAAATCCTTGCATATATTTTAATACGAATATTGATAATTCTAGCGAACTTATTGAACCTCTGACTTCAAAAGAAAATTATGAAAAATACAAAAGAAGATTAGCAAGTCTCAAATTACTTGAAAAAGATGACATACATGAAAAGCATAATATTATTTCTGACATTATGACATTTTTAAATCAAATTGATAATGGCAGTGAAAATATAGCAAAATTAAAGAAAGATTTTACTAGTGAATTAAAAAATATAAGGGAAGAATTGAAATATAAAGCTGAATATTATTCAATGAATTTTAAAAATGCTATCAGCAAAATAAATAATAATAAACAACTTAACCCTGTCTTGTTTTCAATAAATTCAGATAATAAGTCTATAGAATTTATTGATGAATTTAGTAAATCTAAGAAATTAATTATGATTAATTCTGAGGAAGATTTCCATAATATAAAAAGATTTAAAGATCATTTAGACTATCATAACAAAAATATTGCGTTTGAGTCTCAACAAAATAATAAAGAGTATTTTTCTAATTCTAGTTTTGGCTTGTCGCATGCTTATATGATAGCTTTTATGATTGAGTATTTTTCAGAAAAAAATTTGAGCTATAGTATTAATAAAAATGATACTCCATTTCAAAAAATACTAAAAGCTCATATTTATGTTAATATTACCCAGCTAGTGAATGATGTTGTTACAGACACTGCAAAAGAACTTTTATTAATATCAGAAATTAAAAATAATTTTCAGTTTAACTTAAAAAATGTAATTAAAATAGAAAAAAATATTGCTAAAATTGGAAGTAAATTATCAATAGGTTTAAATACAGCAAATTTTATATTTGACCTAATTGAGATAGCAAACGCAAAAACAATTGAAGAAAAAGTAGATTCAGAAAAACGCCTCGCTGTCGATTTAGCTGCCGCTAGTTTAGGATTACTTGGTGAGGGTGTTGCTTACATAGCTGGAGAAACAGCAAGTGCTTTTGCATCTTATTTAGCTGTTCCTATATTTGGTTTAAGCTATGGAATTGATGCTTATGCAAATGTTGTTGATGACAAAACAAAACAAGCTTTAAAAATGGCGGATTATTTTTATGACTATGAGAATAACCATTACTTGCTAGCAGATGGCAAAGTCTTTGTACCAAATACTAATAATAGTGTACTTTCTCTTGCACATAAAAATTTTAAAGTGACAGAAAGACCAGAACACTTAAATATTGTAATTCAAAGCATTGATCTAAGCCAAAATAATTTAATAAAAATTAAATTTGATAGTCACTTCCTGTATCCGACAGCAAATGTAAAAAGCTATGCGGAAACACAAAAATATTTAGATACTAAACCTTATTTTGATGGAACAACTTTATATATTTCTGCTTTTAATGAAAATCCAGTAGTCTTATTAGATAAAGAAAATGCTATTGCAGTTAAAAATTCTTTTATTCCGAGAAATACTTCAGAAGAAAATTTTATCTCCCAAAAACTAAATTCAGCAGACATAAAAATTCAAGAAAATACTAAAATTATCTTACCTATTCAGCCTAAATCTTACATAAAATATAAGTATCAAATGACTCCTTTTATCACTTATAGAACTGACAAAGAAATAATGAGTGCTTATAAGTTGCAACAAAATGGAGGATTTTTATTTGAATTTTATAATGGAATACGAGGTCTAGGCGACTACGCTATTGCCGAATTAGAACATGAATATCAAAAAACCGATGTATATATTACTTTAGGAGATCGCAGTAAGAAATTTATAACCCCTGAATTGCCCCATGAATTTAAGAATTATTTGAATTATCATTTTAAAGTTGAGCAAGAAGGAAATCATTTTTTACACATTACCTCTGGTGCTAAGTACAACATTGAATCAAATGGTATAGAAAACTGGTTTTTTGGTGTTGATGAAACTGAGATAAAGTTAAATAGAATAAATAATAATATTATTAGAATTAACGATATAGAAATAGTATTTCCGAAAGAGTTACCCAATAAATTATATATTCAAGATAAATTAGGTAAAATATATCTGATTGATAGTTATTTAAATCACTTCCTTCCCTTCCATCCTAAACCTGAAATTGATGTGGTAAAAGAAATAGACGCTATCCACCATAATACATTACAAAATTTAAATGAATTTATTGAACTAACTTACAAAAATAATATTGAAACAAATTTTAAGTATTTAAAAATAAAGAATCATCCTCAAGCTAGAATGATTAAAAATCTAAAAGCACCGGTTTTCTACAATTTAAGCAATAAAGAGGTTATTCATATAGACAATGCAGATAAATATAAAGATCTTAATAATGTCCATATTTATCATGAGCTAAATGGAAATATTATATTTTATAATGAAAAAGAAAAAATACTTTCATATAAAGATAAGAATAATAAAAACTATATTTTAAAAAATGTAAAAGAAATATATAAAAATGGTGATAATGTTGTAGCTGAAACTTCAAATTATAAGCATTCCTTTTTTGAAATTCGAGAAGATGGTATATTTTTAGTTGAAATACATCAAAAATATTCAGATATTAATTATATTTCAGAACATGCTAAAGAGTTTGCAATAAGCGATGTTGTTACATTGACTTATAGAGATTTTCCTTATTTTATATCTATGTTTGCCGGTTATAGATATTTTAAAGGTTCTGGAATTATTACTGGGTGGTATTTTAATGATATCCAAAACACATATTTACTCCCTTTAAAAACCGAAAGAACAGTTTCTCGCCTTGTTGGGTATAGAAAAGAAAATAAAAACTCTGCATCTTTCTTTGTATTTGATAAAAATAAAACTACTTCTGATTTGGCAACTATAAAATATGAAAATGGTAAATTCTATCAATTTAACAGAATTACTTTGCCCGATAATGATATTATAGATGATGTAAAAATGTATTTAAACGAACCGTTTATCCTTTCTAAAAAAGGTATTATTTATAAAATTAGCGATAATTTTAATGCTTATATTATAGCATATAATCAAAATTGGCTAAAAAAATATGCGGGTAAAAATTTAAGAGAAGTATTAAATAATGAAAAAAATAAAAAAGATACTTTATATTTACTAACAAATAATCAAAAAGCAAAACTAGATTTACTTGAAAATAAGATATTTATTTATACTAAAAATAAATTACCTATTTATAATAATAATATAAGAAATCAAAATACATATTTCTATGATGTTATTTATGACAAGCCCTTTTATATAAGCAATAATTATCTTGAATTTAATAATTTTAGTATTGAAAAAGATACAAATGAAAATTTAGTAACATTAAAGTACTTGCAAAATGAAACGTTTTTGCAAAGTGAAAATGAAAGCAGCTTTAATTTAAGTAATGATGGTAATTTTAATAAAACCGAATTTTTTCTTTTGAAGTTTTTACAAAACAATTTCAACTTTATTGATATAGAAAATATAAAAGGAGTGGGTTATGTTGAGTAATTTAAAAATTATTTTTATTTATTTTATAAGTTTTTTTGTTTGCCTGCAAACACAGGCTATGCATTGTAATTACAACCAAGAAGAACAAGTTCATTATTCAGCTAATTTAAATAATATTCATTTAAATGTTTATCATGTTTTAAATGAAATTCATCATGCCCGCCAAAACAATTATGCTCACGTTAGGTACTGGACACGCAATGGCACCGACTATGTTTCTTATAATGGGGGGATCCATTATTATTCAACCAAGCCTTGGCACAATAGAGAAGGGACTCTTCCTAACTTAAATACGGAACATACGTGGTGGCAAGGGAATATGGTGCAAAGAGAGTTTTATATTGAACACGACATTGTCCCTTACTATCAAGGCATAAACAGAGGTTCTCACCGGGTTGTTTATAATTCATATACTGGCGAAAGTTTTTATACTGCAGATCATTATAACTCTTTTGTCCGCATTCAAAGTAACTGGACCAACGGTTATATTTTCATTCAGCATTGAGGTTAATCTTTGAAAAGTTCATTTTATAATTGAAATATATTTAGAAAATTTAAGAAGAAAAATTATACGAAAAATAAAACGTAGATCCGGTTTAATTTTTGAAATTTTCAATTTAGTAATTAAAGAGTCTAGGACTATTCAAAAAAGAAATAAACTAAATTTCAATGCTCTTCACTAAATAGAGCGTTGACAAACTCGTGAGCTTCAAACACCTCAAGATCTTCAACGGCCTCACCAACTCCAACGTAACGGATTGGTACTTTTAATTCAGCGGCAATGGCAATAGCAATTCCACCCTTTGCTGTTCCATCAAGTTTAGTTAAGACTAACCCTGTTATATTAACAACTTCTTGAAAAATTCTGGCTTGTTGCAACGCATTTTGGCCTGTAGTTGCATCTAACACGAGTAAAACTTCATGGGGTGCTTCCGGATTTTCTTTTGCAATAACCCGACTTATTTTTGCTAATTCTTGCATAAGATCTTGTCTATTTTGCAATCTTCCAGCAGTATCAATCAAACACACACTTGAACCATTTTCAGACGCCTTTTTAACCGTTTCATAAGCTACAGAAGCAGGATCTGTTCCCTCTTTTAAACGGATCATTTCTGCATTAGAACGTTGCGCCCAAACAGCTAATTGCTCTACTGCGGCAGCACGAAAGGTATCTGCTGCACCAATGACCACCTTTTGACCTTTTAAATGTGATTTGAAGGCTAATTTACCTGTAGTAGTAGTTTTTCCAACACCATTTACTCCCACCATCAACACAACGTGCGGAAGCTTTTTGTCTGCTAAACTTTGCAATGGCGACTCTAGAACCCCTTTTGGATTTTCTTTTGTTGCAGTTAGAATTGCAAAAATTTCTTCCCGCAAAATACTTTTAAAAATTTTAGGATCTAAATAGGCTTCAGGAGTTAGTCTACTTTTAACTCTATCAACAAGATATTCAGAAGTTTTAACTCCAACATCCGCTTGCACTAAAAGTTCAAATAAAGTCTCATGAATTTCAGCTCTAGTTGCTTTATCTTTTTTAGAAAGAAAAAATTCATCTAAATTTGTAACAATTTGTGTATGAGTTTTTCTAAGACCGCCTTTTAAACGCTCAAACCAATTATGTGTTGGCAAAGACTCTTTTGTTGATACTTCTTTCGGAACATCTTTAGGAATACCGATTTTTTTAGGTGTTGCAGATACAGAAACACCCTCTTTATCTTTTGTTTTTTCTTCTGTTAAAGCTATTAATGAATCACGTATAGAATCTTTTGATTGCAGAAGTGAAGATTTTTCTTTTTGTCTTTTATTATAACGAACAAAGCCTGAAATAACCAGGATTGAAATTATTAGAAAAGTAATTCCTCCAACAATTATTAACTGATTGTTAGTCCATTCATTCATATTATTTAATTCCTATTAAACCAAAAATATTCTACTAAATTACCAAAAGGATCGCGAAAATAAAAAGCCCTACCATCAGATCTATCGTATGGCGCACGTACAATTTCTATTGCAAATTTTTTTAAATGTGCATGAAATAAATCTACTTTTTCGGCAGATTGAGTTTGAAAACCATAATGATCAAGTACTTGTTTTTCTAATGCTCCTACTTGACGAGTCTTATCAACTGCATCTTTTTCAAGTTTAGCAACCAGGATTGAATTTGATAAGGGAATCATAATTTGAGTATCACGAAACATAAAATATGGAGTCTGAAGTACCTCTCCAAAAAACCATTTTCCTTTCTCAAGATCATCAATAATTATAGCTAAATGCCCTATATTATCAATCCATTGACTCATGTTTCATTCCAACGATGATTTTGAATAATAGAATTTACTACTCCTAAAAATCTTGAATTATCATCACTCATTGGGCTTTTAGCCAAATTTAAAATAATTTCTTTTGCTTTTTTATTACTTCTAGCCTGTTCTTCAAGACATTCTAATGCAGCCATTCTTAAGTTGTCATCTCTACTTGATAAAAACTCCATAACTTTACTGACAATTAAATCATTTGCTTCTTTAACATCTTTTAAGGCTAAAAGAATTTCTTCATTTCTTTCAATAGTTGCTTCGTCAAATTCAGCTATATTTGCCGATAAGTTACTTAATAATAAATTTATATATTCTGTCTCTGGATATATTTTTTCGGCTATTTTAATTGGCCATGAGATTTTACGTTCTTTTGTCAAAACATTTTCGATAAAGGATTTAGACTGATCACCATAAGCTACAATCAATTTCATACATTGTTCTTTTTCTTTGGTGTCTTGCAAACCTGAATCCACTGAAATTTCAAAACGTTTTAAAAGTTGAGGAACAGCTTGTTCGGCAGTTAAACCTTCTAATGCTTCTATGGCTTCTAAACGTTGTTCTTTTGTGGTTAATATTTTTTTTAATACATCTCCGTATTTATCATATGACTTATTTGAAGAAGAAAATAATTTACTAAATAACCCCACGATTAACCCCTTTTACCTATAAAACTTTGCAGAATATATAACCATGAAGAGGCCTACAACGCAAAAAAGTATTCCTAATATGACTCCAATTTCTATTGCTGCCAAAGAAAGTTGAGATGCGTGATGGATTTTGACTTCTTGATTTATCATGGTTCTTTCCTCAAAACACCAAAAAATGGCACAGTAATTTCTTTGTAATCGGGATCATTTGTTTTTACAACAAAAAAACCAGAAACATTCACTCCAGGTGGAACAGAAGAATCACTACTTAGACTTGCCATTTTTTTTGGGAAGCTAAGTTTAAATTTTACAACATATGACGATACAATCCCATCTGAAGCTGCTTGATTATGTAGCGATTTATCCTTACGAACATCAAATAATTCTGTTTCTTTTATATTTTTTAATTCAGGTAACTTTTTTAAATCAACTTTAACTCCTGTGATTGCAAAATTTCTATCTGTAGATTTAAAACTAATTACTCTTTCAGAAGGTTTTTGTGAATTTACTACTCCAAACTCAACATATTTTGCTGACATTTGCACATGTCCAACTGATTCACCAATAACAGGTATTTCAAAGTTTTTGTAAAATGTTGAATTATTCCAAATTTTTAGTTTAGCATTAATTGTTCCGATTGGAATATTTTTTTCATCAAATTCCACAATTATTTGAGGAGGTTGCCCTGTCACAGTGGGAACTAGTTTTGTTTTTATATAAGGTACAGAAGATTCCACAGCTATTATACGGAGGAGATCAGAATTAGAAAGGATACTGTCTCTGTTTGAATCTGCTACTTTTGAGTTTGCAATTTCTTTTAACAGATAATCTTTTACTTCATATTTATTAGGTGTTTTAGCCCTCGCCAAAAGATTTATTGTTATGGAATAAGATTTTTTATTTTCACCAGTAATTTTTCCAATATATAACAATGCAGGATTGGAAGTAATTTCTTGAAGAATATTTGCAGTTAACGTTAAGGTAACAGTAGGTGAGGATGAACCCATATTTGTTTCTAAGGTTATAGTTCTAATAATACTCCCAGAAAAGTCTTGTGAATTAAATTCAACACTAACTACACCACTTTCATTTGGCTTAAATAAATTTTTTAACGTTTTACCGTCATCACCATAAATTTTTGTATTAATACAACCACAAGCGGCGTGAATATTGCTAAAAACAAGAACTCCATTGCCGGTATTTTGAAATTTAAATATGTGAGTTATTCTCTGCCCACGATAAATTTCACCAAAATCAAAACGAGTATAATCAAATTCAACTCTTGGAATTTGACCTTGCAAATTGATATCAGGTGGGTTTTGCGCAAAGCTCAATATGGAGTGAAAAAAAGTGAACGATAAAAAGAAAAAAACTACTAAAAGTCGCAAATGGCTCATATTGAGATCTCCAATGCCCCATGTTATCATCAATGCCGCAGTTGGTATAAACTTTTTTCCGTTTAATTCCAAATCTTATAGGTCATAATAAGTCCATGATTAACATTAAATCAAGCATTCTAAAGTATCTCGGCGTTATTTTAAGCGGTATCTTAGTTTCAATGGGGTTCCCAGGACACCATTTCCCAACTATAGGACTTGGAATTATCTTACCTTTTTCTCTTATTCCGCTTTTCTTAGTAACTGAAAATTTATCAAGAACTCAACAGGTTTCATCGCATTTAAAACAACACTCAATTGCATGTTCACCTTTTCAAAGATCAGTGAAAGCTTTTTTTTGTTTTTGGTTATTTGGTTTTATTCTACAACTTTGTGCTTTTTTTTGGATCTCTAAGCCAATCATTTTCTTCAGTTCTTTTAAAGCAACAACCGCTTATCCATTATATATTGGAATAAGTATCTTTACAGCGTTGTATTTTCCTTTTATTTTTTCACCTTTAATTTTTAAAACATGGATATCAACACGACATCCAACTAAAAAACTTCCTACACTTGCAATAGCAATGATGATAGTTTTGTTAGAAATAATCGCTCCTCGTTTCTTTAATTGGACATTTGGAAGTTTAATGCATTCAGAAATATATATTAGCCAATTGGCTAATATTTTTGGTTTCAATGTTGTTTCATTTTTTATTTTATTTACAAATCTATCTCTAGCTATTGGCTTATCAAATATTTTAAAAAATAAAAATCTTCTTATATCTGCCATACTGATAAACTCCGCTCTGTGGGGTCTTATTTATTCATATGGTTTTTATCGAATTTATGATGCTGAACACGCTGAAGGTAAAACAAAAACTTCTAGAATTGCATTTGTCCAACCCAATTTCACCTTTAATTCTATTGCATCACTTCCCCTTCCAGCTATAGATGCACAAAAACAGAATATTACAAGATTGCTTGAGATGAGTGAGGAAGCCATACAAAAATCACTTCAAGCCGATGGAAAAAAACCAGACTTACTAGTATGGCCAGAAAGTGCTACTCAAAGCTTTTATTTACTGGATCAAAGAGAAATCAATTTGACCAAACAATTTACTGCTAAAAATCAAGTTCCCATTCTTGTTCAAGCAACGAAATGGGATGTTGAAAAAATCAAAATTATGGGAATTGAAAAAGCTCCTGTTTGGTCTGCTTCTTTTTTAATTCGCCCAGATGGATCAAAAAGTAAAGATTTTGAAAAATGGGTACCAATGCCTTTTGGAGAAAGTTTCCCTTTTGAAGATTATTTTCCTTCTTTAGGAGAGCAATATCGGAAAATTTTTGAAAATGCTAGTAAACTTGAAATTGGTACAAACTTTGATGGTCTAGCTTATAATGAAAATGATTTTGTCGCACCACTAATTTGTTTTGATTCTATCAACCAACAATTGCCAAGGTTACAAGCCAGTAAAGGTAAAGCAAGCTTATTTGTAAACCAGGCAAATTTTGTTTGGATGGTAGATAGTAATGCTGGACTAGAATTCAGTATTTTAAATAAATTTAGGAGTATTGAGAACTCTAGAAGCTTAGTAATGGTTTCAAATACTGGGCCTACTCTGGCATTTGATCAATTTGGGCGAGAAATTATGAAACCTACTAAATTACTAACACAAGCAACTGGATATGTAGATGTTCCTTTATCAAAAGAAGTAACAGTTTTTTCTTTATTAGGTAATTGGCCACTAATAATATTAGGAATTATTTCTACTATTTGGTTTCTTTTTTCAATGAAAAATAATTCTAATGATTATCGAAGATAAAATAGAAAAAAATGAATCCTTACTTTTAGCAGAGAAATTGCGTCCAACAAAAAATTCTATCCATTTACTTGTTGGATCAGCTAAAAAAATATGGGAAAGAGATTTAGCTCAATGGAGATTAAATCGCAAGTTCCACCTCATTTTGTGGGGACCCCCAGGTTCAGGAAAAACAACTTTAGCAAGATTGCTTGGGGAAACTTGTGATATTCCGTTTATCATGCTCTCAGGAGTTAGAGATGGCGTAAAAGAAATTCGTGCAGCTATTCAAAATTGCAACACACCACCAATTTTATTTATTGATGAAATTCATAGATTATCAAGAACCCAGCAAGATGCTTTATTACCTATATTAGAATATTCTGAAGCATGGCTTATTGGAGCAACAACAGAATCTCCTACAACTGAATTAAGTGCTCCTTTTTTAAGTAGAGTAAGATGTATTTATAATGGACCACTCCAAGAAGAGGATATTCTTCTTGCTTTAGAGCAAGGGTTAAATTATTTAACAATAAATAAATCAAATATTTTTCAAAACAAAAAAACAAATTATATTGAATATTTAAAAAAAGATTGCTTTGAAAAAATTGCAAAAATGAGTGGCGGAGACTTAAGATTTTCTTTAAATTTACTAGAAAATATATGTCATTGTAATTCAGTTGAAGAAGAAACCGAAGTTTTTGCTAATACTTTAAAATCATTTACATCAAAAAATCACTATGACTATATCAGTGCTATGATTAAAAGTATGCGAGGAAGCGACCCTGATGCTGCGTTATTTTATGCAATAACCTCTTTAGATAAAGGTGAAGATCCTTTATTTATAGCTAGAAGGTGTATTATTTTTGCTAGTGAAGATGTTGGGAATGCTGATCCACAAGCGTTAACTTTAGCTTTAAGCGCATATAAAGCTATTGAGGCTGTAGGAATGCCTGAAGGCAGAATTCCACTTGCACAATGTGTTACTTATTTAGCTAGTACTTTTAAAAGTAACAGATCCTACAAAGCCATTGAAAATGTAAGAAATTGGCGCCAAACAGCAGAAGAAAATGGAATGTCAATTCAACCACCTGTTGAATTGACTCTAAAAGGTAAAAGTAAATATAAATATCCTCATGATTTTGAAAATTCTTTTGTTTCTTTTAATTATCTACCAGATTCTATTGTGGATTTAAAAAGAACAGAAAAAAAACCAGCTTATCTTCCAACTGATAACGGGGTAGAAAGTCGCTTAAAGAGTAGACTATCAGACCTTTGGAAGAAAAAATAATTATGCAGCAGAATCATTTTTATTATTATTGATATCCTCAGAATTATTTTCTTCTTTATTTGTTGCTTTCCCTCTGGGAACATAACTTACAGTATCAATGTAACTAAGTATTAATCGAACAAAATGTCTTCTTGCCCGAACTACGCTTTTTGTTTTTGAAATATCAAAATTAAAGAGAGGTTCTCGTGTTGAACGTGAATATACTATCATGTGTAAATAATCTTCTTTTAAATTAGGATCATATTCTATCACAACATGTCCCATTTGTTCCCAACTATATTCAATTTTTTTCATTCCATAAAAAACTTGAATTCCAGTTAACCCCACTAAAATTTTTTTAATTCCATGCATATTAATTAAAAGTAACAAAAACCAAGGAATAACAACTAAGGTAAAAAATGAAAAAAGCAATCCAGGAGGAATAGATGACTTTGAATGCTCAAAAAAAGTAGGGCTAGTGATTAAAAATAAGAAACAACCCATTAAACCTATTAATGAGATGAGCATTTGCAAAGGAGAAAATTGAAAGTACCATCTCCCCTCAGGAGTCAATCGGCTATATATTAATGACTCCCTGTCCTCATCTATTCTTTTATCTAACTCAGCATAAGGCTCTTCATCTGAGGAAGACAATTTACCCAAAGTATGCAAAAGGGATAAAGATTCATCAAATCTTCCCCAAGCATCTAGGATAAAAGCTTTCATTCTTATTGCTTCAGTATTTCTAGGAGATAGAGAAAGCAAATTCTCTAGAACTGCCATCGCCCCTGCTGAATCGCCCTCTTCTATTAGTAATTTAGCGTCTTTCAAATGTTTCATAATCAAGACCATCGTCTTAAAAATAAAAAACTTAAAATGAGTCAAAAAAAAAGTAAGGGAGTTCCCTTACTTTTAAAATGGGCTTTTAGCTAATAAAATTAGTTTTGTGCAACAACCCAAATATTAAATTGAGCTGAAACCTCAGGGTGAAGTTTTACAACACCTTTGTAAACACCAACTAGTTTGATTTCATCTAAAATTGAAATCATGCGGCGATCTACTTCATGTCCAGCTGCACGGAACGCATCAGCTAGTTCTTGAGTAGTCACAGTACCAAAAATTTTGTCTTCTTCACCAACTGGTTTTTGAATGGTTAAAGAAAGAGCACTAATAGTTGCAGCGAGCTCTTTAGCACTTGCTAAATCTTTTTGTTTTTTAGCATCAGCTTGTCTGCGTTGGTGATCTAATAATTTCTTGTTTCTTTCATCAGCTAAAACTGCTAACTCACGAGGAAAAAGATAGTTTCTAGCATAACCAGCTTTTACCTTAACAAGGTCCCCGATATGACCTAAATTTGGTACATTTGCTTGTAAAAGTACGAGCATAATTTATATCCTTCTTTCATAATATCAATAAAAAGTTTATTCGAATAACGGAAATTAAATTTGTTTCCTTTTAATTCCACGCCAATCATACACATAATCAAGTAACCCAATGACTCCAAAAAAGCCAATAATTTCATATGTTCCAATATGCTTATACGCAATTAAAGCAAAAATAAGCACTATGGGAAATAGAGCTACAGTTGTTAATCTTTTATACAGAGTAAACATTCCTTGTAAAGCAACAATTGTAAGCAGAACAAAAGAAAATAAGCTAATTCCTGCTATTAATGGTGCATAGGGAGAATGTTCTAGAACTTTAAGCATTGATTCAAAATTAGTAAAGCTAAGTCCGATGGAGGCTAAACCCGCAATGGAAGCTATGACTAACGGGAATGGCAAAGTAAACTCTCTTAAATTCCAAGAACTTTGTCCTTGAAAAGTAAAAGCGTATCCCTGCCAATAGATTACATTTTTAGGTTTTAAAGGTTTCCAAAAATAAGATAAAATACCTGAATGTCTTTTTTCGCTTTCTTCTAAATTTTGTCCTTTATGCTTCTCTATCAAAATTGGTGTAGCTGTACGACCAGTATTGACCATTGGCATTGCTAAAAGACTATTTAATAGCTGCGATGTAAAGGTTGTAGAGTTTTTAATAATATAATTTACTATAGATCTTAATCTCTCAATTTGTTCAAAGCCAAAGTCGACAAAAACAACATTTGCGAAAGAAATGAGTAAGAAAATAAGAAATGTCAGAGAACCTGCCCCAAAGACGAAAAACAAAATTCTTTGCCAAGAATTATAATTTAAAAAGTCGTTTACAATCTTCATAAATCCAGGTTTCACTTTTTCTATATTTTCATAGACGCTTTTGACATCTATATTTCTGGAATTACTTAGATTTTCAGATGAACTAATATTTGGTTTGAGTTTTTCTTGGTTTGAAACTGTTTTATCTTTTTGAACAATTGCAATATTATCAGCCAACTGCTTCTCAAATTCATTTTTATTAACCATAAAAATAGTAGAATAAAATAATAAAATCATTGGTAAAAACATAATGACAGCTGCATAAATCCAATGTTTATTTTTCTCTCTAATCATAACAGCAGAAATAAAAAACGGAATTGCAAAAAGAACAAGAGCACCGGTCAATACAATTGGCGGAGCAAAAGCACTTCCAAGAAGAATTAGGACGAAAGCTACGGCAATCATGAGCACTATAGCCATTCTTTTCCCAAGGATAGCTGAAATTTGTGCCACATTAAAAACAGCAAGAGGAAACAGATTAATAATGAAACTTATAGCAATAAAAAAGCCTGAAAATAGCAGCGTAGGAGTAAATTTTTTTGAAGAATTTACTCCTGTTTTAGGGCTATTTTGATTTTGTGACTCATTTTTATTTGGCTTCAAAATAATTCCTCTTTTTTTAACCTAAAATAAATTCAGTAAAAACAAGAAATTAGTCTTCTTGTCCTCTACGTGCACCAAGTGATTCTGCTTCTGCTTTTTCACGCGCCGCTTCAGCCGCACGTTGAGCAGCCGCTTCTGCTTGTTTTTGTAATTCAAGACGACGAGCTTCAACATTTACGCTATCAGCAAGCTTGATAACCATAGAACGTAAAACATTTTCTTCTAGCTTTAGAATACGCTCTAATTCATGAATGTTAGCTTGGTTTGTAGCAACATCATATACAAAATAGTTACCACGGGTTTGTTTATTAATTGGATAAGCGAGACGGCGAACGCCCCAAGTCTCTTTTTTGACGACTTGTCCGCCATCTGCTCCAATGATAGTCTCCCATTTAGAGACCATTTTGGAAAGTTCAGCTTCAGGTAAGTCAGCCTTTGCAATAATCATTGCTTCGTATTCACGCATAGAATTCTCCTTATGGATCGTGCAACTTAAACTTGAGCCCCAAATATGAGGAGCAAGGAGTTTGGTCGAAGTATGTCCCCTAACTTTATTTCACAATTTTTTCAAGTCTAATTTAAAAAAGGCGCATTGTTTTAAGGTTTTCCTCATAATTTTCGTAATAATTCCTATTAATGGGTACGCTGACAAACGAATTATCACTTTATTTCCCCATGAAGACTTACAACTAGCTGATAATACAGATGATTCAAACTTTACCCGTCTTGGTATTACAGAAAGTTTGGTCAACCTTCATTTTGTCCCCTGCTTATTTGAATTCAATCAAATCCCTCTCTTGTATGCAGTTATTCAAATCGGATTAAGCTGCTCAACTAAAATAAATCCTGAAAACACAGTTTCATTTAGTCTAAGTCCAGAGACAAATTACAGTAAAGAAGTAAATAAAAAAGGCGTGGCATTGGGAGTAGGATTTGCGTATAATTATAACCTAAATACTGAAAATAAAGACTGGCTCTTTTTCTTTAAATTTAACTACAAATTTTGGGATAATGAATTAACAGATTCATCCTACCAGTTATCTAGTAAACAGCTATATCAGATTTGGGGAAGTGTTTTTGATTCAAATTATAAAATAGGATTGATTCACAATTACTTCGATACAACACCTTCAAAACATACAACTCTTTCACTAGAGTTTTATTATCTCCAAAGTTTCCCTTTGGAATGGAGACAAGTTGGAGGAGCCAGAAACACAGCAGCAGTTGAATACAAAGCTCTTGGCTTATCACTTAGAAAAGAATTTTTTTCTCATCTCATAATTGGGGCAGGAATTGCCTATTGGAATTTGACTTTTGATGGAATTAGGATTTCAGGACCACTTCCCGATGCCTACCTTGGAATAGATTTTTAAAAT
This sequence comes from Pigmentibacter ruber, assembly GCF_009792895.1. NCBI lineage: Bacteria > Pseudomonadati > Bdellovibrionota > Oligoflexia > Silvanigrellales > Silvanigrellaceae > Pigmentibacter > Pigmentibacter ruber. The sequence continues at coordinate 444,360 of NZ_WSSC01000002.1, read as the reverse complement.
TATTTTTTGGAATAAAAATGCAAATTTTTAGATTAGGAATTTTTATATTTATATTATATTTTATTACATCTTGTCAGATAGAAATTAATAAACCTCCCTTTAATTCTTCTAATAATGTAAATAGTCTTTTTTTTCCTAATGGTTCTATTGGTGGAATGGGTTCTCTTGCATCAAATTTGCAGGTAGGAATGAGTGCAAAAAATATTTACCCAAATTTTCCTGTGAGTTTATCAGGATTTGGCTCACCTTTACGTAGATTAATTCCTCCTGATTTAATCAACATTGGTGACAGCACAACTTTTTGTAAACCTTTTCAAAATGTTGACCACCCACCTAGAATAAAAGTAATTCTTTTCAAAGGAAATAATAATTCTCAAGAATTGTATTATTTATTAATTAATTTAGATATTATAGCTATTCCTAGTGACTTTAATTTAAAAATAATAAAAGAATTACAAAACAATTTTCCATCTTTGAATTTAAGTCACGCGAATGTGCAATTTATAGCAACACACACTCACGCAGGACCAGCAGGATTGACTGAAAATCCTTTTTGGGCTGCAGCAGTCTGTGATAGATTTAATCCAAAAGTTTATGATCTAGTAAAATCAAAGATATTTTCTGGATTAAATGATGCTATCAGTAATATGGGTACAATCCAATCTTATGATAATGCTAACTACACTGCATCGGGATATAATTTTACCAGATTTCCAGGTATGCAGGTTGATAGATCAACATATTTTTTAAATTTAAAAGATTTAAATTCTAATTCACTAGCTTGTATAAAAGTATTTAGTGGACATCCAACTTGGTATGGAGCTGCAGATATCACTCTAAGCGCTGATTTTGTTGGTTATCTGGAAGAATCATTACAAAATTTAACTCACTCTTCAAATTGTGCTTTTTTTAACTCTGTAGTTGGAAATGCTACAATAGATGCAATAGATAGTATGACAGATAAAAAGAAATTCACTGATACTTTTGTAACCGAAACAATCTCAAATATATCTAATAACACTAATAGTCTAAGCTTAAACTTTGGAACATTATTTATTACTTTACCTGGATTTCAAATTAATTATACAGGATGTGGAATAAGCTTTGGAATAATACCTGAAAAATATTTCTCAGATATTATTTCTATAAAATCAACAGATATTACAAATAACATTACAAAAATTTCCTGGTTTTCATTAGGATCAACATACTTCTTTTTATTTCCAGGTGAACCATTATTTGATACTAAACAACTTCTTCAATCAATGCTTGCAGCAAATTTTCCAAATATTTCCACGATAGTAGTTTTATCAACCGCTAATGATTATGTTGGTTATCTAATGACCAGCAGCAATTATGCCATAAAAAACATTGATACTTGTTCAACTATTCATGGCCCAGATACATCTGCAAGTATTGTAAATGGTTTTAAAGATTCACTTAAACAATTTGGCCTATAAATAGTTTAACATATTTAATAAGTTGCGAATTTGGCAAAAAAGATTTTTAATTCTTTAAAATAACTCCAAAAATAATTTGGATCATAAATTTTTCTGAAGAAAAAAAAGATCATTTTAAATTTTGGAATTCTTATCTAAGCAAAAAAACATATTTTTATATAAAATTTAATGAGTATTTTTAAAAATTTTTATAAAATTATTTTTTTTATAAAAATTGAAAACTTTAAAAAAATTTATTATTTATTTGCTTTATTTGAAATAATTTGTTACGAAGGTTTTATCGTTATATAAATTAAAATATCTTTAATATAAACTTTATTAATTTTATATATTAATAAAAAGGAGTATTGCAATGAAAAGAGAAATCGTTGCTCCTAAAATTTTATTACCTTATTACTATTCTTGGAAAATTGATGAAAACAATACAAACTACAACGTTTGTTTTTCTTATAGCTTACCAAATGGAATATCGGTTGAAAAATTAAAATCATGTATATTAAAACTTATAGAATTGAGACCAGCATTAAGAGCAAATTTTGGATTTAAAAATAATGAAGTAAAATACTATATTCATGACTATTTAACTCCAACTTTTTATGAAATAGAAGCAAATAGTGAAAAAGATTTTAAATCTTTGGTATCTAAAATAAAAAATATAAAACATGATCTTCACAATGAATCATTGATTAAAGTAGGATTTATAAAGAAAAAATACGATAATAATTTTGAAATAGTATTTAACATACACCATTCAATAATTGATGGTACATCTTTAGATAAATTCATTACAGACCTAAGCTGCTTATATAATGAAGGAAATATTACAGAAGAAAGCACAGAATCACATATGAATTCATTTTTAATTTTAAATAAAAATGAATCTAATTTAAAAGAAAAAGATATTGTAAGATATTCTAATTTATTGGGTGAAATTTCATCAAAAAATGAAAAAATACTTATAAAAGATAATGCAGAAGTATACACTTCTAAATTTTCTTTAAACCAATTAGAGTTTATAGAATTAAAAAAATTTACAGAAAAATCAGAAATTAGTTTATTTAACTTCCTTTTAGTATGCTGGTGTATTTTTGAAACAAAACTATTAAATAAAGATTATTGTATAACGAATTATCCAGTAAATATTAGAAATAACAAAGAAGTTTCTGGATGTATGCTAAATAATATCTATTTTCCTTTTGTTTATAATAAGAATACAAATATAGAAAATGTTATCAAAGGTGTAAAAAATCAACTACCTTTTTTGAAAAAACTTCACCACATTAGCCCTGTTGATATTTTTGACAAAAATGACAGTAAATTAAGTCATTTTGCATATTCAGGCTTTGCAAAACTTAGAAATTTACAATTACTAAATTTTTCTTTAGATGGAACGACTTTTCCACAAATGGCTAATTCAAGTTTAGGAATGCGGTATGTTAAAACTGAAGAAACTTTGCACTTTCTTTCCGAGTGCTTTGAAAACATTCTACCCAAAAATATAGCTTGTAGTTTATCTAAAAGATTTACAAATTTTGTAAAAAAATTAATCATTAATCCTGAAAAAAAATTCCAATATATTGATATACTTTTTGAAGAAGAAAGAGAAAATCTATTAAAAAGAAACACATCAAAATTAAGTATTAATATGCAGAATAATATTTCCGATTTATTTAAAAGTGTAGTAGAAAAATTTCCTAATAAGTACGCTGCCGTTGAGAATAATAATAAAATAACATATAAAGTTTTAAATGAAAAATCTGATAAACTAGGAAATTTCCTCAAACAGAAAAATATTACTAAGAAGACAGTCGCTATTTTGATTGATAATAAAATAGAAATGTTAGTTGGTATTTTAGGTGTTTTAAAATCAGGAAATACTTACTTGCCAATATCCCCAGATACTCCCAAAGATAGAATTGAATATATTTTAAATGACAGCAATGTAACAACTATTTTAAGCTTAAAAAAATATTCAAATTTTCTTTCTTCTAAAAAAGATTTTTATGACTTAGAAGATGATAAAATATATTCGATAGAAGATAATTTTAATTTAAATAGTAATAAGAATATAACTAATCAACCAACTTATGTTATTTATACCTCAGGTTCAACAGGTTATCCTAAAGGTGTGTTAGTTAATCAAGAAAGTTTATTAAATTTAATGGAGAACTGTAAAAATCAATTTAATATTACAGAAAATGACAATATTTCAAAGTATTCATCTTTTAGCTTTGATGCTTCTGTCATTGAAATTTTTATTTCTCTACTAAATGGGTGCACTCTATATTTTGTTCCTGATAAAACTCGCTATAATGTCAATAAACTAAATGAATTTTTTCACAAAAATAATATTACATTTGCATTTTTAACAACAAAAATAGCTGAAATATTTATGGAATTAGAAAATTTTTCTTTAAAAACTTTAGTAACTGGAGGAGAAAAATTAAAAGCATTTAAAAAAAATAAATACAATTTAGTCAATGCCTATGGACCTACTGAAGCAACAGTATTTGTTACTACTTACAATGTTGAAAAGTATGAAGAAAATATACCTATTGGAAAACCTATAGAAAATGTGGAAGTATACATCTTAGATAAAGAGTTAAATCCTTGCCTATATGAAATGCCTGGAGAGATATATATTGGTGGCAGAGCTCTAGCTAAAGGATATATAAACAGAACAGATCTGACTAATGAAAAATTTATATCAAATCCATTTTATCAAGACAAAGATGTAACTAATGAAAGACTTTATAGAACTGGTGATATTGGAAAAAAGTTAATTGACAACAACATATTAATATCAGGTAGGATGGATTCACAAGTCAAAATATCTGGATACAGAATAGAACTCTCAGAAATTGAAAAGCAGTTATTATCTTTCAATACCATCTTAAATGCAGCAGTTGTTGCTTACGACGATACCACTGGACATAAATATTTATGCGCATACATAGAAGCCAAAGATAAAATAATCATTGATGATTTAAAACAATTTCTAAGGCTTCAATTGCCAGAATATATGTTACCTAAAATTATAATTCAAATAGAAAAAATACCGTTAAATTATAATGGAAAAACCGACATAAAAGCATTAAAGATACCAACCGATTCTTTAACTGTACAAAAAGAGTTTTTGCCTCCAAAAAACGAATATGAGGAAAAAATTAGTAACTATTTTAAAGAAATACTGCAAATCCAGAATATAAATACAACAGATGACTTTTTTTCATTAGGTGGTAACTCAATCAAAGCTATTCAGCTAATTGCAAAAATGCATAAGACTTACAATGTAGATATTTCTTTGATTTATAAACTTAGAACAGTCGAAAAAATTGCAGATAAGATAATGAAAGATAGCTGAGATTAAAAATGGTCGGGGGTGCGGGATTCGAACTCGCGACCCTCTGCTCCCAAGACAGATGCGCTACCACTGCGCTAACCCCCGAACTCAGTGAAACGATACTTGCCACAGAAAAAAATTAAGTGCAAGCTCAGATTCTGATTTTTTTAAGAATGCCCTTATTTTTTTTAAAAATAAGTAAAATCATGAGGTTATAGTGTCGCAAGAAGTTGTAGGGGTCCTAGCAAAAATTATCTTTGAAAACGATAGGGGGGATTTTAGGGTAGCTGATTTCATTGATCCACAAACCGCTAAGCGATTTAGAGCCTCTGGAAAGATTTTCCTTTCCCAAAAAGCTGATTCTAGACAGAAATATAGGCTTATAGGGAACTGGGAAAACAACCCAAAGTATGGAGAATCTTTTGTCGCTATCTACTCAGAAGCGGCAAGACCTTCAGAGGCCAAAGGAATCGCCCCTTATCTGGCAAATAACGTTAAAGGAGTGGGAGAAACAACCGCTCTAAAGCTTGTTGAAGCCTTAAACATTAAAGATATTGAAACTTTAGTACAAATTTGTAAGGAAGACAAAGAAAAAATATATACTTTTTTCGGCTCAAAAAGAAAAAAAACAGCTGAAAATGTGATTACTTCTATGATCACCGATGAAGTTTATCGAAGTGTTATGATATTTCTTCATGAACATAATATTCCGCCAAAATTTGCAGAAAGAATTTATGAGAAATACGGTGCACTTTCTTTAAATAATTTAAAAGAAAATCCTTATCGCTTAATAGCTGATTTTAGACAAGTAGGCTTTAAGAGAGCAGATGCAATTGCTGAAAAATTAGGAGTTCCACCAACATCTCCCTTTCGAATGGAAGCAGCATTTGTCTATACATTAGAAGTCGCTCAGGATGACGGTCACTGTTGTTTACCCAGAGATCTCTTGATAGATAAAGCCAGAGATATACTTGGAGTGAAATTGAATCCTGTTTTTTCTCGTGAATTTGTTTTAGATCATTTAAGGCAAATATTTAAAAAAAATCGTGAAATAAAAAATGAAAGTTTTATCATTCGCGATACAACAGTATTTAATAATATTCAAAATGAAGTCCTATTTTATTTACCTGAGGTAATAAAAATGGAAGACGAAGTCGCTGGATTTATCTCTAGTTTACTTACTAAAAGTATTTCTACTGAATACAAAGAGCAACAAATTTTAAAAGAATTAGATTCTGGTGAGAAAAAAATTGATGAATTATTCCCTAATTTACCATGGGATAAACTTTCTGATGAGCAACAAACAGCAGTAAGAATGAGTCTAGATTCTCGCATAATGGTTCTTACAGGTGGACCTGGATGTGGAAAAACTTTTGTTCTAAAAGCAATATATGGAATTCAAAGAGCTTTAAATCGAAAAGTGGCCTTATGTGCCCCAACAGGTCTTGCAGCAAAAAGAATGACTCATTCCATCGGAGAGCACGCAAGTACCTTACACAAATTACTTGGGCTAGGCAGAAAAAAAGAGGAACAAGTAAATATAATTGAAGAACTTGAAGGAAATACAAACGCACTAGACAATTTTAATGTTGTCATTATCGATGAAAGCTCAATGCTTAGCCTTGATTTATTTCATTCGTTACTTTCTTCACTCGGCCCTAATAGGAGATTAATTTTAGTTGGTGATGTAGATCAATTACCTAGTGTTGGTGCTGGAAATTGCTTAAGAGATATTATTAAATCTAACAAAGTTCCAATAGCACGTTTAACAAAAATATTTCGCCAAAGTTCTGAAAGCCCAATTCCATTAGCAGCTAGAGAAATCATCTCTGGGAATAAGCCAAACTTTAAATTTGTAAGCTATTCACCAGTTTTTGCGTCTGCTGAGCCAATTGCATTTATTCCTTGTTCAACTCAGACTTTTTTTGATCTTTTACAAACTTTTTTATCCGATACGATACCTAATATTTATAATCTTGATCCTGTAAAAAATGTTCAAATATTAGTGCCAATGCGAAAAACAGAAGTAGGTCAAGAAAATATAAATAAAGTAATGCAAAACTTTCTCAATCCACCCCATGAAAATAAAAAAGAATGTTCTTTAAATTTTGGGGGAATACTTCGTGAAGGTGACAAGGTCATTCAAACAAAAAATAACTATGAATTAGATGTATTTAATGGTGACCTTGGTTATTGTAAAACAATCATTAAAACAAAAGATAAACTTGAAGTCATAATAGAATTTAGTGATAAGACAGTAACATATGAAGATGACGATATTGATGATTTACAACTTTGTTACGCTATGACTGTGCATAAATCACAAGGATCTGAGTTTCCTCTTTGTATTATCCCTATGTTTGGGGTTTATTATAGTATGCTTGATAGAAATTTACTTTATACTGCAGTAACAAGAGCAAGTAAATATATAATTATTTTGGGCGAGGAATGGTCTATTAAAAAAGCTGTTGCTAGCCAAAATGCAATTAAAAGATATACTTTTTTAGACAATTTAATTAAATCCTAACATAAAGGCTTTAAAATTCTATATAACCTTAAATTTGACAAATAACCTTAATATATTATTATGATACTTCAAAATTAATTGTGGAGGTTATATGTCTCAAGTTTCTATTGTATATCATTCAGGATATGGACATACAGAAAAAGCCGCTAAATCAGTTTTAGAAGGCGTTAAATCAGTAGGAAACACAATAGCGCATTTAATTTCAGTAGCAAATATTGATTCAAATTGGGAAATTTTAAAGAATTCTAGTGCAATTATTTTTGGTTCACCAACTTACATGGGAAGTGCTTCTGCCCCATTCAAAGATTTTATGGATAAAAGTTCAAAAATTTGGATGACACAAGATTGGAAAGATAAAATTGCTGGAGGTTTTACTGTTTCAGGTAGCCAAAGTGGAGATAAATTAAGTACTCTAGAACAATTTATGGTTTTTGCAGCTCAACATGGTATGATTTGGGTATCTTTAGGAATTTTACCAGGAAATAATTCAAGTAAATCAAGTGTAAATGATTTAAATAGATTAGGTTCCTCCATTGGACCAATGGCACAAGCTAATGTAGATCAAGGTGCAGACGCCATGATTGAAAGCGATCTAAAAACGCTTCATTTATATGGAAAAAGGATTGCAGAAATTACTCATAAATTTAGTAAGGCATAATTACTTCAATTATTTTTATCTCCTGCAAAATATACCTATTTAATAAAAAAAATTTAATTATTAAAATTTGCATATAGCTTTTTTTTAAGGTTACTATGTGGATTATTGAATTAGCATTAAAACGTCCTTACACAATAGCTGTAGGAGTTATACTTACTTTTATTGTAGGATTTATATCAATTAGTAAAATGCTAGTTGATATTTTTCCAGTAATTGATATTCCAGTTGTTAATATTATTTGGAATTACCCTGGATTAACACCAAATGAAGTTGAAAAAAGAGTCATTTTTTTAGCAGAAAGAGCTTACACAACAACTGTCAATGGAATTTCAAAATTAGAATCAACCTCAATTCAGGGCTTAGGAATTCAGCGGATATATTTTGAAGAAGGGACTGACATTGGATCAGCTATTTCACAAATTTCGGCAGTATCTGGTACTGTAACACGCATAATGCCGCCTGGCATAACTCCGCCAGTTATTTTAAAATTTAATGCTTCTAATGTGCCAGTTGCGCAATTAACTTTATTTAGTGACAAATTAAAAGAAGAACAAATTTATGATTATGCAACTAATTTTTTACGGGTTCAACTTTATACAATTCCAGGAATTTCTTTGCCTGCTCCATATGGTGGGAAGCAAAGGCAAATAAACATTGATCTGATACCAGAACTTTTAGAAGCAAAAAAACTTTCTCCACAAAATATTGTAGATTCTTTACAAGCTTCAAATATCATTGTTCCGGCGGGAAATGCTCGAATACATAATTATGAATATAATATTTTAATGAACTCAAGCCCTCTCAACGTCAAAGAATTTAATGACATACCGATAAAAGTAATCAATGGTGCAGCCGTTACATTGGGTAATATTGCAAAAGTTTCTGACTCATTTGCTGAACAAACAAATATAGTAAGAATAAATGGAGCAAGAGCATCGTATTTAAATATTTTAAAAAAAGCTCAAGCTTCAACGCTAAATGTCATTCAATCTATTAAAAGTAAACTACCAGAAATTTCTAATTTAGCACCTCCAGAACTAAATATGCAGCTTGATTTTGACCAGTCTTTCTTTGTAAAATCAGCTATTCAAAATGTTTTACTGGAAGCAGTTATTTCTTCCATCCTCGTTTCAACAGTTATACTTGTTTTTCTAGGAAGTTGGAGAAGTGTCATTATTGTTTGTACTTCTATTCCAACTGCTATTTTTTGTTCCCTTATTGTTCTTTATCTCACTGGAAATTCTATTAATATAATGACTATGGGAGGTCTTTCTTTAGCAATAGGAATGTTAGTTGACGATGCTACAGTTGCTATTGAAAATATTCACCGTATACGAAACCAAAATAATCCTCTTATATATTCAATAATGGAAGGTTCACGTCAGATAGCCCTACCCGCTTTATCAGCAACATTAGTTATATGCATCGTTTTTTTCCCTATTATTCTTCTTACTGGACCTGCAAAATATTTATTTGCTCCCTTAGCTCTTGCAGTTGTTTCAGCTATGCTAGCTTCATACATTTTATCAAGAACATTAGTTCCTTTATTAGCAAAAATATTATTGAAAAATGAAAGAGAGCATGGAAATTTAAATTTTTCTGAAAAATTTAATAAATTATTTTTATTATTTCAAGATAAATTTGGTGAAATACTAAGTATTTGTCTAAAATACAGGAAATTTGTTTTAATAAACTTCTTTATCTTTTTAATCCTGTCATCATCATTAATTTTTTTTGTAGGTACTGACTTTTTTCCTCAAACTGACGCTGGAATTATAAAGTTACATTATAGAGCTAGACCAGGAACCCGTATTGAAGAAACAGAAAATCAGGTTCGAGTGATTGAAACAAAAATAAGAGAAATTATACCAAAAAATGAAATTCAGACAATAAATTCAATGATAGGAATTCCTGTTAGCTTTAATTTAGCTTTTGTTCAAACAGATAATTTTGGTCCTATGGATGCAGAAATATTAATTTCTTTTCAAAAAGAACATGAAAATATTCAATACTATATGAAAAAAATTAGAAAAATGCTTGCAAATACTTTTCCTGAGTCAGAAGCATTTTTTCAACCAGCAGATATTGTAAATCAAGTTTTAAATTTTGGTTTAAGTGCTCCAATCGACATTCAAATAGAAGCTCAAGATTTAAGTAAATCTATTGATATAGCAAAAAAATTACTTACTAATCTTAAACTAATTCCAGGATTAGAAGATATTGCGTTAAAACAAGTATTAAATTACCCTGGACTATTTTTTAATATTGATAGAATAAAGGCTGCTCAAGTTGGAATTAGTCAAAGAGACATATCAAATAGTCTTTTAATAGCCTTATCATCTAGTTCATTGATCTCACCATCATATTATTTAAACCCTAATAATAATGTTAATTATTCTGTCATTGTGAAAACACCACTAGAGAAGATCTCCAACTTAGATCATATATTAAACATTCCAATTACAAGTAACGGTAATATATTAGAAAGCAACTTAACATCAACATACATGAACCAACTGAATCAAACACAACAAACAGCTCAAACTATTCCTCTTAGAAATTTAAGTACAATCCAAACAATAGAAACAATGACGGGAAACTCACATTTAAACGTGCAAAGAGTTTTAGATATTTATGGAACACCTGAAGGTAGAGATCTTGGAGCAATTATAAAGGATATTGAATATCAAATAAAAAAATTAGGCGAACTGCCAAAAGGAGTTAAAGTAACAATAAATGGGCAAGGAAAAGTCATGCGAGAAGCTTTTTCTACTTTAGGAATTGGTCTTATATTAGCAATAATTCTTGTTTACTTACTAATTGCTGTATTATTTCAATCCTGGCTAGATCCATTTATTGTTATGGTAGCTGTACCAGGTGCTCTTTCAGGGATTTTATGGATACTTTTTTTAACAGGAACAACGATAAATGTTGAATCTTTTATGGGAGCTACCATGGCTGTTGGTATTGCCTCTTCTAATTCAATTCTTTTAGTAAGTTATGCAAATGATCTTAGAGTTTCAAACAAATTTAATGCTTTAGAAGCCGCTCTTGAATCAGCAAAAACAAGACTACGTCCAGTTCTAATGACTGCTATTGCCATGATTATTGGAATGTTACCTGCGGCTCTTGCTATAGGAGAAGGTGGTGAACAGACCGCCCCCTTGGGAAGAGCTGTAATTGGAGGATTAATAGTTGCAACGACTGTAACTTTAATAGTTGTTCCCATAATTTACTCACTTTTAAGAAAAAATATGCCAAAAAGTTATTTACTTGATGAAGAATTAAGAAAGGAAAAACTAATTAAATGAATTTATTCAATAAAGAGCTTAAATTCAAATCTTTTTTACTATTCATTTTATTAATTACAATATTGGTATTCATTTTCTTAGTTGCTAATAAAAGTAAAAAAATACTTGCTGCAAATATAGAAAAAATTACTGAAAGTGAAAAAGGAATAAAGGTTAAAACGATAAAAGTAAAAAAATCAAATTCAGAAAAAGAAATTATTCTAAATGGGGAAACAAAGCCATCCCAAAGCGTGACAATTTATGCTAAGATAAGCGGATTTTTAAAAAAAATATATGTGGATAAAGGAGATCATGTAGAAAAAGGTAAAATTTTAGCTACTATAGAATCTCCAGTAATCGATGAAGCTTATTTAGGGGCTTTGTCAAATTATAAAAATAAAAATTTGATAGCAAAGAGAGCTTTAGAATTAAGAAAAGAAAATCTGGTTTCAGAACAAGAAAAAGATCAAGCGGTTTCTGATGCGGAAATAGCAAAAGCTCAATTAAATACCCAAAAAATATTAAAAGATTATGAAATCATAAAAGCCCCATTTTCTGGTACAATAACAGCAAGATATGCCGACATTGGTGCTTTAGTTCAGAATGCAGAAAACTCACAAAACACAGCATTGCCAATTGTAACTTTATCAAATATTGAAAAATTAATAATTACTGTTTTTATAGATCAATTGAATGCCCCATTTGTTAAAAAAAATACAAAAGTTATTATAGAGACCGTTAATAATAAAAAAGTAGAAGGATTAATATCGCGTGTAACAGATAATTTGGATCCCAAAACGAAAATGATGTTAGCTGAAATTGATATTTCAAATCTAGATAAGAGTATACTTTCAGGGAGTTTTGTTAAAGTAATAATATTTACTAAAACACAGACCTATTACTTACTTCCAGTGGAATGTTTAGTCATTCAAAATGAAAAAAAATACGTAGTATCAATTAACGAAAAAAATAAGGCAAAGTTCAAAGAAATTATTATTAATAGCAATGATGGTAAAAATTTTTTATTTACTGGAGAAATTAATGAAAATGAATCTTTTGTTTTTAGTCCTCCTGTAAACTTAAAAGAAGGAAATAGTTTGCAACCATTAACTCAAGAGTAAAACTGGTGCTGAATTGAACTTTGAAAAACAAGGTAAAAAAATTTTTTATTCTCTTTTAGCATTTTGTAAAATGATTCCAGCTATTTCTATTGAGCTTGAATCGTATTTAACAAATCCCTCTAATAATTTTATTGAATTGACTTTAGAGAAATGCATAAATCTAGGGTTACAAAATAGTATTAATATTATCCGAGATAAGAACACACTAGAACTAACTGGTTATGATATTTTAAAAAGTTATGGAAACTTCTTACCAAATTTGGCTTTACAGATAGGAAATAATTATACTTATGGAAATAATTATTTAACAACAACTACACCAACTTATGTCAATACATCTGGCTTTTTTGGCAATTTAAGTATTTCCAGTACGTTAAATTTATTTAATGGGTTTGCTGACATATCAGCTTTAAATACATTTTTGGCAAAAAAAGATTCAGATAAATTTTCCCTTGAAAGAGCGAAACAAATCATAGCAATTGATATTATCCAAAATTACTTACAAATTACACTTGACAGCAATATGATAGAAATTGCTGCACAAAATTTACAGGAATATCAGACTAGAGAAAAATTATTACTCGCTCAGACAAATTTAGGGGCTAAAAGTATTGCAGATCTTTATTTGCAGCAAGCTCAAACGAGCTTGGCTGAATCTAATTTAAACACTCTTAAAAATAAAATGCGGAATGATGAAATTTTTTTGCTAAAAAAAATAAGATTAGATTATCAAAAAAATTATAAATTTATCCCTGTAAAGTTCCAAGATGTTTTACAAGATACAAATCAAATTTCAGAAATTAGTCTAATTTCAATTGCATTAAGCAAAAGATCAGATTTGAAATCACTTCAAGCTTTAAAAAATGTTGCCGCTTTAGGTATTGAAAATGCAAAATCCACATATTATCCAAAAATTGATTTTACAGTAACTGCCGCATCAAATGCTGCCTATGTGAATAATCAAGTCGTAAATGGTAATAATATTTCTTATTCATCTCAAGATCAATATCCGAATCAATTTTTAAGCAATATTAAATACCAATTCTTGATTAATCTAAATTGGACTATTTTTGATAAACTGGCCACCTATGGAAATGAAAATCAAGCCAAAATAAAATATTTACAAACCAAAATTGATGAGAATGATGAACAACAAAAGATAATTAGTGAAGTTAGATCCGAATATGGAAATTATAAGCTAGCAATACAAGATTTAGAGTCATCCGCTAGAGTTTTACTTGCTTCAAAAAAGGCTTACCAAGTAATGAGTGGTAGATATAAAGTAGGTTCTGCTAGTTTTATTGATCTTATCACATCACAAAGCGCACTTGAACAGGCAGAATATAATAGATCAAAATCGTTAATAAATTTTTTAATGCAAAAATGGAACTTGAAATATGTAACTGGAGAACTACAAAATTAAAAGTCCTTACTTAACATGAATTTTGAAGCAAGGACTTTTAAATTCAATTAGTTTAAATTCATACCTGGTTCTTGATTGCCACCTTCTGATGATTCAGAAGAAGCCTTCTTTGATTTCCTAGTTCTAGTTTTTTTCTTTAATTTATCAAGTTTACTTGGACGACCGCGTTTTTTAGCTGTTTTAGTTCCTGCCTTTTTTGGACGACCACGTTTACCAGTTTTTTTCTTTGCGGTAGTCTTCTTCTTAGTTGTTTTTTTAGTAGTCTTTTTTGCAGTTTTTCTTTTTGTAGTTTTTCTCTTAGTAGTCTTTTTACCAGCTACCTTCTTTTTCTTAGTTCCAGTTTTTCTTGTTGACTTTTTGCGAGTTGCTTTTTTTGCTCCAGTTTTTTTTGCAGTTGACTTTCTAGTTTTTTTAACAACCATAAAATTCCCTTTCATTTAAAGTAAATTAATATTAATTTAACTTTAGCAGTAATCAGAAAAGAAAGATAGTCATTAAAGTCAAATCATTGACTTTAAATTAATTTTTATTTTTAATTTTGGATGAAAACATAATTTTTATTTTTATTTTTTTAAAAAATAATTACAAAAAATTATTGCAATAAAAATTATTTTCTAAGGTAATGACAATTATATCCATTAGGGTTTTTCTTGAGATATTGTTGATGAAATTCTTCAGCTAAATAAAATTTAACAAAAGGAACAATTTCAGTAACAATAGGTCTTTGCCACTTTTTTGAATCAGTGACATTCTTTTTAACATGCTCAGCATTTTTTTTCTGTAATTCAGAGTGATAAAAAATTGCAGATCTATATTGAGTACCTTTATCATTTCCTTGTTGGTTTAAAGTTGTTGGATCATGTAGTCTAAAAAAATACTCCAAAATTTTTTCAAAAGAAATCTTTTCTGGTAAAAATTCTATTTGGACTGCTTCTGCATGTCCGGATGTTCCTAACTTGACAAGATCATAAGTTGGATTTTCAATTAATCCACCAGTATATCCAACTCTAGTTGCTACAACTCCTTCTAACTTTGAAAATAACTCTTCGACACCCCAAAAACATCCACCTGCCAATGTTGCTAATTCAGTTTCCATTAACCCCTCCTCAAAAAAATTTTCTGCTAAAGCAGTTTTATGTTAATTTATTTAATTTTCAAATTTTAACTTCTTAAAAAATAATCGCTTGGTAAAAGTTTATAAATACTGTGGTATATAAAGTAGAAGAAGAATAAGGCTAATGTTTTGCTAGAGTGATGGACAACTATCAATTCCAATCAAAATTGGAAAAGTATTGTTTACAAGCTTTTTAAGATTAAGTATTTTATTTTTGCGATTTTGGGGTTAAACTTTACAGAAAAGAAAAATTAAAATACTGTTATATTATTTGACTTACTTTGTAATTGTTTCATTATCTAGCTTGTTAGCAAATTGCTGTTGAATTGCTTTTTTAAGATCATTTTGTGATTCTCTTTGAGAGAAGCGTTTCATTTCTTCCATTATAAAATGTTTTGTTTGATATTGAGGATCTTTTAATACAACTTGCTTGCCTAACCTGTTACTAAGATTAAAGACTAAAGGTGCTTTTAAGTTAGCACTCATTTTCTTAGGATCCATTGGTATAGTAACAATAACCGAAATAACAGCTTCATTGGGATTAGAAAGCTTTAACGAGGCTACTTCTTCTTCTGTAACTTCAACCATATAATCAGGACGAAAGGAAAGAGGACTTATTACAATAAATGCCATTGCAGAATCAGTAACTGATTGTAACCATTTAAATGGGGAATCTTGATCATGATCGAGTAATACAAACTGATTCAATTCTGGAAAACCAATCAGACCCTCAGGCAAGGTGATAACATCTTTTTCATTAATTTCTACTTCTCCAAAACGCGAGGTATTTATTTTCAAGGTCACCCTCCTCAAATTTCTATAGTCTTCTCATTATTTAGGTTAAGTGAGCAAAATAAATTCTGCAATAAGTTTAGATTTTTTTATTGACGTGTCAAAATATCTTTATGCGTATTAGCTGTAATTAAATATTCAAGAACAAAAAATATTTTATATTTTGGTATGTTAGGAGTACTTCCAGGATTCATTCCCGGAATATTAGATTGACCATAAACATCTGCTTGCTCATATCTGTAATCGATACAAGTTTTAATTTGTTCATTAAACTTATAGCTTAAACCAGTATGAAAAGAACTAATTTGAAATCCCGGATAGTAATTACTTGATATTACCGATGGAGGAACAGAATTCTGTTCCGCAAAAAATTTATAAAAAGCAAGAAGAAAACTTAGCTGATCAAATTTAAAGTTTTGCTCTATCCCAAACATTTTCCCAAATGAATAATTTGATGAAATTAAATTACTCCAATATTTTCCTGTGACATTAGTTTCAAAAAAATTATTTTGAAGGCTGAGATTGGCAGAGTAAGTTAACAATCTGTATTGCTGATCATAATTTGTTACTGGATTATCAATATATTGCTCTCTACCAAAAGTTAATGAACTTAATGTAAAATCTGGATCTGCAAAATAATCATAGAAGGTTCTGAAATTAAAAGAGAAAAGAAAATTTTCAAAATCATATTGATAATTTAAATTGCCCTCAACTCTTGTCCTTTCAATATCTGAAGAAGTTGACTTATTAGATTTATATGAATAAACCGAAAGAAGATCATGTCTAGTTAAAAATTTTATTGAAAAAGGTTTTGTCTGAATGAGATCAATATTTGCAAACACAGACTGATAAGGCCAACTTAAAGGAGTAAGCTCATCTAATTCATCAGGAAATTTCCCGAATTTAAATTGTAGTTGTTTAAAAATTTGATACTTTAGCCATATTTCGCTAACTTGAGAAAAATCATAGTCTCTCAAGGGTATTTCAATGAACCCATCTTCTTCTCGAGTGGGGGACTGAGTCATAACTTTTACTTTGGCCTCTATATTTTTATAGTCATGAATTGGAAAAAATAAAAAGCTTAAACTTGATTGAATTAAATTGGGATGATGATCATTCATATACAAAGCATTGCCAAATCCAAGGGTGTACAGAATTTGCCAATCAAATAAATTTTCATTTTTCTCAAATTGCTGAATTGCATATGCTCTTGAATTGTTCCAATTTTGAATTTGCCAAATTAAAGATAAAACAACTAAATTCCGACACACTTGAAAGACAATTCGACTAATAATAAGAAGAAGTTTTAACATATGCCGATCTTAGAAGACCTCAACAAAAGGAAAAAAGAAATTGAATCTACTCTTGAATCGTTACATGAACTCATTAATAGACGTAATGCATTTCTTGCAAGTGTTGAACGCTTGGCATTTAATAGAGTTGTGACAAAAAAACGTACTTTACTAAATTTAAGCAGTAAAGGAAGCAATGTTAATTTTATGAAAAGATCGACGAAATCAATAGATCTTGAAATGAAAAATTCCAGAAGATGTCTATTTTATTTACATGCAAGAAAAAGATACTTAACTAAACTTTTAAATGAAATAATTGCACGAATTGATGATCTTCAAAGTACTAAAGATGAATTTGTTCCAAAAGAATCTAGTTAGAATATTTTTCCTATTTACAACCTCATCAACATAAAATAAGTTACTCCATATAGTTAACGCAATACTTAAGGAAAAAATTTCCCAATATTTTGAGAAAAATTGATGATTTTGTATGATATTTTAAAAAATCCAAAAAAAAATATTCGTAGCTTTATTATTATAATTATTTTTATAATTATTTTTTTATCTGCATTGATTATTATAATAAACTTTTTAAGTACAAATGGACAACAAAAAAACTTTGAAAATATAAGCTCTTTGAAACAAAATAAAAAATTAAGTGCAAAAAACATGGTAATGGTTCAAACGGCAGAAATCAAAGAAAAAGATGTACCCATTTATATAAATGCAATAGGAACTATAACAGCTTTAGATAGTGTCGTAGTTAAAACACAAATTAATGGGGAATTAACTAAAGTAAATTTTAGAGAAGGACAATTTGTCAAAAAAGGGGAAATTCTTGCTGAGATTGATGATAGAACTTATAAAGCGCAATTTATCCAGTACCAAGGACAACTGAATCGGGACTTAGCACTTTTCAACAATGCCATAAAAGATCTCAAACGTTATAAAAACTTGTTTCCTATTGGCGGTATTTCTAAACAAACTTTAGATACTCAAAAATCTCTAGTGAAACAGTATGAAGGTATAGTTGAATTTGATAAAGGACAACTAGAAGCAGTGAAAGTAAATTTAAATAATTGTAAAATTTCTGCTCCAATTTCAGGTAAAGCAGGATTAAGATTAGTTAATCCAGGAAACTATGTACAGATAAGTGATCAAAGTGGTCTTGTTATAATTAACAAAATGCAACCTATATCAGTTTTATTTTCTTTATCACAAGAGTATCTTACTAAATTAACAGAAAATTTTACTGAAAAAAATACTTTAAAAGTTTTAGCTTATGATAAAGAAAATAAAGAATTATTAGCAGAAGGAAAATTAAATACTATTGACAATCAAATTGATACGACTACTGGTACGATAAAGCTCAGAGCGGAATTTGAAAATACCAATCTAATTTTATATCCCAACCAATTTGTGAATATTAAACTTTTATTAAAAACTGAAAAAAATGCATTAATTATTCCTATTTCAGCTGTTCAACATGGTAAAGATGGTGACTATGTATATTTAAAAGAAAAAAATAAAGCTAAATTTAAAAAAATTGTTTCTGGGGACATGGATCAAGACTATATATTAATTAAGGAAGGACTAAAACTGGGTGATATTGTCATAACTGATGGACTTGACAAACTTACAGATGGAGCTGATCTTTTTCAATGATCAATATTTCAGCTCCATTCATAAAACGACCAATTGCAACTACCCTCATAATGTGCGCAATTTTTTTATTGGGAATTTTAACATATAAATTATTACCTGTCGCTGCTTTACCTGAAGTTGATTATCCAACAATTCAAGTAAAAACCCTCTATCCTGGTGCAAACTCTATTGTTGTTACCTCCTCAATTACTGCACCACTTGAAAAACAGTTTGGACAGATGAGTGGACTAAAATTAATGACTTCTTCAAGCGGTGAAGGACTATCATTAATAACATTACAATTTGATCTTTCAATGAATTTAGATATTGCAGTTCAAGAAGTACAAGCAGCTATTAATACAAGCTCAAATTTATTACCTCAAGACATTCCCAGCCCACCTATTTACTATAAAGTCAATCCAGCAGATACACCTATCATGACCTTATCTTTTACTTCTGAAACATATACTCTTCCAGAAATTCACGAACTCATAGAAACTAGATATGTACCAAAATTATCAGAAATTCCAGGAGTTGGACTTGTAAATATTAATGGAGGACAAAAGCCTGCTATACGTATTCAGGTTAATCCTTCTGCAGTTGCATCTTTTAACTTAAATATTGATGACATTAGATCCGCGATTAATGCTTCAAATGTTAATTTAGCAAAAGGAAGTATTGATGGTAATAGAGTCTCATTTACAATTAACGCCAATGATCAATTGCTTAATGTAAATTCCTATAAAAATTTAATTGTAGCCTATAAAAACAACTCTCCAATATATTTAAAAGATTTAGCAAACATAGAGAATTCATCTGAAAATATACGCTTAGCAGCATGGAAAAATTTGACTCCTGCAATTATTTTAAATATTCAAAAACAACCAACTTCTAATGTGATTGACGTTGTTAATCGGATTGAAAAATTACTTCCAATTTTACAAGCTAATATTCCTAAAGATATTAAAATTGAGGTATTAAATGATAGAACAAAATCAATAAGAAACTCAGTTGCAGATGCTCAATTTGAACTATTATTAGCAGTAGCACTTGTTGTTTTAATAATTTATATATTTTTAAATGATCTTAAAACAACTCTTATACCAAGTGTTTGTGTTCCATTATCATTAATTGGTACTTTTTCAGTAATGTATATGTTAAATTTTAGTATAAATAATTTAACAATAATGGCACTTACAATCGCTACAGGCTTTGTCGTTGATGATGCTATTGTTATGATAGAAAATATTTCGCGTTATGTAGAACTTGGAGAGTCTAAACTAAATGCAGCATTAAAGGGATCTGCACAAATTGGATTTACAATTATATCATTAACTATTTCTTTAATAGCAGTATTAATACCATTATTGTTTATGGGTGATATAATTGGAAGATTATTTCGTGAATTTTCTATTACTCTAGCAGTTTCGATTTTAATTTCAGCTTTTATATCTCTTACATTAACTCCTATGCTTTGTCGCTATTTCATAAATGACAATCATAAAAAAGTAGAAAATAAAATAAATAAAACTCTAAGATTAAGTATTGATAAAATGATATTTTACTATTCAATAACTTTAAAAATAATATTAAAAAATCAGAAAACAGTTCTTTTTCTTTTTATATTAACTTTTTTTGCTACATTAATACAATATTACTTTATTCCAAAAAACTTTTTTCCGCAACAAGACATATCACTAATTCAAGGGATTACTGAAGCATCAGAAAGTATTTCATTTACAAGTATGCTTGACAAACAAAAGCTAATTGTTAATGAAATATTAAAAGACGAAGCTGTTTTAAATGTTTCATCTAATATTGGAGTTGATGGTAGTAATTATTCAGTAAATAATGGTAGATTACTTATTCGATTAAAAGATATTGAAGATAGAAAAGACAAAGTAAATACTATTATCGAAAGAATTCAAAAAAATGTTAAAAATATAAAAGATATTTCACTATATATGCAAGCAGTTCAGGATATAAATATTGATAATAGAGTTAGTAAAACTCAGTATCAATTTAGTTTATCTTCTCCATATCTTTCAGAAGTTGATATTTGGACAAAGAAGCTTGTTAATGAATTAAAGGTTTCTGAAAATTTAAAAGATATCAATCATGATTTACAAAATAATGGCTTACAACTAAAACTAGAAATAGATAGGAATTCTGCAACTCGTTTTGGAATAACAACTAATATGATTGATACTACTTTGTATAATTCATTCGGACAAAGACAAATATCTACAATATATACGCAATCTAATCAATATCATGTAATTTTAGAGGCAAATTCTTCATTAGATATAAATCCTACTAATATATTAGATAAAATATTTATTTTATCTAATAATAATATAAGCATTCCTTTATCTGCATTCACAAAAGTAACTTATAGTACCGAACCACTTGTAATTAATAAGCAAGAACAATTTCCGGTAGCAACCGTTTCATTTAATTTAGTTCCAGGTCATTCTCTTCAACAAGCTGTAAATGATATTGAACAAGCAAAATTAAAAATAAACTTACCTAGGAGTATTGAAACCAGATTCGAAGGAGCTACACAAAGCTTTCAAAACTCTTTAAAAAATCAGAATTATTTAATTATTGCAGCAATCATAGTAGTCTATATTATATTGGGTATTTTATATGAAAGTTATATTCATCCAATAACTATTATATCAACTCTTCCATCAGCAGGAATGGGCGCATTACTCTCTTTGCAATTAACAAAACAAAATTTTGATATTATTTCGCTCATAGGGATTATTCTCCTCATCGGAATTGTGAAAAAAAATGCCATAATGATGATAGATTTTGCTCTTGAACTGGAACGGAAAGAGAATAAAAGTCCAATAGAAGCTATTTATAATGCGTGTTTACTTCGCTTTAGACCAATATTAATGACAACTTTAGCAGCGTTATTGAGTGCTATACCATTAGCCTTTGGCTCTGGCATGGGTTCTGAATTAAGACGACCTTTAGGTATATCTATTATCGGTGGACTTATTGTAAGTCAATTACTTACTCTGTATACAACACCAGTTATATATCTATTTTTTTCAAAATTGTTTTCTAAAAAGAAAATATCTGTTCCTAAAGAAAAACAAAATTTAATTTTGAGTGAGGAGAATGAATGAAGAGTTTATCCTCACCATTTATAAATAGGCCAATAGCAACATCCTTAATTGCAATTCTTATTATTTTAGTAGGAATTTTAGCATTTAATTTATTACCTGTTTCCCAATTACCACAAATTGAATTTCCTACAATTTCTGTGCAAGCAAATTTACCTGGCGCAAGCCCAGACGTCATGGCAACTTCTGTAGCAACTCCATTAGAACATTATATTGGACGTATTTCTGGAATTACTGAAATGACTTCGAGCAGTTCATTAGGAAAAACAAATATCGTGATTCAGTTTGATTTAAACCGGGATATTAATGCGGCGGCAAATGAAGTTCAGGCGGCTATAGATCAAGCGCTGCCATCTTTGCCTGCTGAAATGCCTAATCACCCAACATATCGCAAAGTTAATCCAGCCGATGCCCCAATTATGATTCTTGCATTAACTTCAAAAGCACATACAAAAGGACAAATGTACGATATTGCATCAAATATTTTGCAACAAAAAATTTCTCAAGCAAAAGGGGTGGGTCAGGTTACTATAGGTGGCAGTTCATTACCAAGTGTTCGAGTTGAAGTTAATCCCTTTTTATTAAATAATTATGGCTTAACGCTAGAAGACATTAAGTATAGTATTCAAAATTCAAATCAAAATTCACCTAAAGGACAGATTTCAAATTCATTGTATACTTATCAAATTGCGACTAATGATCAATTACATTTTTCAGAACAGTATAAACCACTTATTATTAGCTTTAAAAATGGTAATGCAGTTACTTTAAAAGATGTCGCCGAGGTTAAAGATTCAGTAGAAGATTTAAAGAATACAGGCTTAGCAGATAATAAGCCTGCTGTATTATTAATTATATTTAAAGAGCCTGGAGCTAACGTAATTGAAACAGTTGATGGAATAAAAAATTTAATCCCACAATTATCTTCTTATATACCAAGTGATATGCTACTTAATATTATGATGGATAGAACTTCAACTATCCGGGCATCTTTAATCGACATTGAAAAAACCTTAATTATATCTATAGCGTTAGTAATTTGCGTCGTTTTTTTATTTTTAAAAAATATTTATACAACAATTATTCCAAGCATTGTTGTTCCTATTTCTCTTTTAGGAACATTTGCAATAATGTATTTACTAAATTTTAGCTTGGATAATTTATCTATTATGGCTTTAACAATTTCAACAGGATTTGTTGTTGATGATGCAATAGTAGTCATTGAAAATATTTCTCGTTATGTTGAAAAAGGCTTATCTCCAGTAAAATCCGCTCTTATTGGAGCAAAAGAAGTTGGTTTTACAGTACTATCTATGAGTATTTCTTTAATAGCTGTATTTATCCCAATTTTACTTATGGGAGGAATTGTAGGGAGACTATTTAGAGAATTTGCAGTAACTTTATCTATAGCAATTTTAGTTTCTTTATTTGTTTCCCTAACTATTACACCCTCTATGTGTTCTAAAATTTTAAAAACTAGGAAACAACCAAAAGAAAAAAAAAGCATTACAAATTCGCCATATGCAAAATCTTTACAATGGGCAATTAAACATAGCAAATTAATGCTGATTATTTTATTTTGCATAGTTCTTTTAAATGTATACTTTTATATTAAAATTCCAAAAGGATTTTTCCCTCAACAAGATACAGGAAGAATAATGGGTTTTGCACTCACAGATCAAAATACATCTTTTAAAAACATGGAAAAAAAATTTGGTGAAGTTATTGAATTGATAAAGTCAGATGAAAATATTGATCATGTTGTTGGATTTGTTGGTGGAGGTTCAGTAAATTCAGGAAATATTTTTATCAGTTTAAAACCACAATCTATGCGCAAATTAACGGCGGATGAAGTTATTGGAGCCTTAAGAAAAAAGTTACAAAAGATACCCGCTATCTCTGTCTTTTTATTAGCAGCACAAGACATCATGATTGGCGGAAGACAAGGGGGAGCACAATTTCAGTTTTCCATTTCAGCCGCAAACATTAAAGAATTAAATAAGTGGGGTGATTATTTAATTCAAGAACTTAGTAAAATTCCTTCTATAGCTGATGTAAATAGTGACCAAAAAGATAAAGGAATTGAAACATATATTACAATTGAACATGAAACTGCAAAAAAGCTAGGACTCTCACCATTATTAATTGATAATGCTCTGTATAATTCTCTTGGGCAAAGACAAGTTTCAGTAATTTATAAAGACTTAAATCAATATCATGTTATTTTAGAAACAGATCCTAAATTTACAATATCCCCAAATTTTCTCAATGTTCTTTATTTAAAAAATAATCAAAATCAAATTATCCCACTAAATGCTGTAGCAAACTTTACTACCAAAAAAGCAATTCTTTCTATAAGTCATCAAAGTCAATTTCCATCCATTACATTATCATTTAATCTGCTCCCTGGAACGCCCTTAGGTGACGCTGTAAATAAAGTTAACGAAAGAGTTAATGAATTGAATTTACCGTCTAATCTTTCCGCTTCATTCCAAGGTACGGCGAAAGTTTTCCAAGCGACACTAGCAAATCAACCAACATTAATTTTAGCAGCTATTCTTACAGTGTATATTGTTTTAGGCATTCTGTATGAGAATTTAATTCATCCAATTACTATTATTTCTACATTACCTTCAGCTGGTTTAGGGGCATTACTCGCTTTATTTTTAACCAAAACTGACCTTTCATTAATTGCTTTTGTTGGAATAATTCTTCTAATTGGAATTGTCAAAAAAAATGCTATTATGATGATAGATTTTGCAATTTCACTGCAAAGAAATCAAAATTACACTGCTGATAAAGCGATCTTTGAAGCAGCTTTACTGCGACTAAGACCAATATTGATGACATCACTAGCAGCTTTATTAGGAGCTGTTCCATTAGCATTAGACTATGGAGTTGGAGCTGAATTTAGAAAACCATTAGGAATATCAATTATCGGTGGTTTACTTATCAGTCAATTACTTACACTTTATACAACTCCTATAGTTTTTATTTATTTTGAAAAAATATCCGCTTGGCTAAAAAAAAGAAAAATAAAAGGAAAAGTTTATGAAGTTAATTCAAATTATTAAAATTACTTTTCTGTCTTTTTTCCTTTTTATTAAATGTACTGTAGGTCCTGATTATCAAAAAGTTGTGACTGATAGGCCTGAGTTTTTTAAGGAAACAAGAAACAGTAGTTGGAAAATAGCTGACCCCAAAGATGATATACTTAAAGGAAAATGGTGGGAAGTTTATAATGACCCTTTTTTAAATGAATTGGAAGAACAAATTGATACTTCTAATCATAATATATTAGCAAGTATTGCACAAATGGAACAAGCTCTAGCTCTTTTAGGACAAAGTAAAGCTGGTTACTTTCCAACAATTGGCACAAATACTAGTATTACCCGTCAACGCCAAGGTTCTAGCTATACTCAAAATCCAACTGAAACCACAAATTATTCAGTAAATTTGAACGCCACCTGGATTCCTGATCTATGGGGAAGTATTAGAAGATCTGTGGAAGCTAATGAAGCAGCATTTCAAGCAAATCAGGCACAAGTTGAAAATATAAAACTATCTATCCATTCATCCCTAGCGCAATACTACTTTCAACTCAGAACAGCCGATAAAAATCAAAGTATTTTAAATGAAATTGTTGAATGTACAAAAAAACAACTTGATATGATTCATAAAAGCAATGAATTAGGAATAGCTAGTGCTGTTGATGTGCAAAAAATTGAATCTCAATATGAATTATCTAAATTGAATGCGGAGGATAATTTAATTATCCGCGAACAATATGAGCATGCAATTGCAATTTTACTTGGAAAAGCTCCTGCTGAATTTTCTTTAGAAGCTAAAGACACTAATATTCAAATTCCTAATTTGCCTATCATATTATCATCAGAATTATTAGAGAGAAGACCTGATATAGCGCAAGCTGAGCGTCTTGTTGCACAAGCAAATGCACAAATAGGAATAGCAAAAGCGGCATATTTTCCAAGTTTAAATTTATCAGCTAATGGTGGTTATTCAAGTAATGACATAAATAATTTATTTACTCTTCCAGCTCTTATTTGGTCAGTAGGCGCAAGTTTAGCTGAAACAATTTTTGATGCTGGTGCGAGACAAGATAAAGTAGACGCTGCAGAGGCAAATTATAGATCTCTGGTGAATCAATACAAACAAACAGTTTTACAAGCTTTACAAAATGTTGAAGATAATTTAAGCGCATACAATCATTTAAAAAGTGAAGAACTGTATCAATTTAATTCTCTTAATAGAATTGAAACAATATATAATTTAAGCAATGAACAATTAGAACAAGGAATTATAAATAGTAGTGATTTACTAAATGCAAAGATAAATTTACAAAATAGCAAAAAATCATTTAATGATTTAATCAATAAAAGAGTTTTAAATTCAATTAATTTAATTGCATCCCTTGGTGGAGGTTGGAAGCAAGATTTAAAGAAATAATTAAACTTTCAGATAAGTATAAAAAAAATAGAAACTCATAATTCCTATGAAAATAGAAATAATAGCATTTTTTTTCCATACAAAATAAAGAGTTACTGGAATTGCAGCTAAAAAACTAGAAATAACAAAAGATCTTTGCATATGTTCTTCTGAAAGACCTGCTGAATATAAAAATAAAATAATCATAATTCCTGGTGGAAGTTTTTTTCCAAAACTTAGCATAAAATCATTTTGAATAATTTTTTTAGGCAAAATGAAAGGTACAATTCTTAAAGTAAAGGTGACTATAGCAATTACAAATATTAAAATTAACAACTCAGTTAATGACATGTTTTTTCCCATATATTTTATAACATTCATAAATAAGCATAGAAACAAAATAAAGCACTACTGCAATCAACAAATTTTTCTTGAAACAGAAAAAAGATATAAAATAACACAAGATACCTAAAATAACAGACATATAGTATTTAGAAGAAATAAGACCATCTAATGCCATAATTAAAAAAAGTGCTGTTAAAGCATAAACTAAAAACTCTGTATCAAAATGCCCAATAAGAGAATAACAGTATACTCCTAATAACGTTCCAAAAACCCAATAAAAATGGCTTAAAAAAGAAATATAAAAACTATAAGTATTATTATAAGCCTTAGGATTATTGGCAAGCAAAGCATATGATTCATCAGTTAATGCAGAAACCATATATGTTTTTATTAAAAAATTTGTTTTAAATTTATCTAAAAATGAAAAACCATAAAATACATGTCGCAAATTAACTATAGCTGTTAAATAGACAATACTCCAAAAAGAATTATTTGCTATCAACATACTTACTAAAATAAATTGTGAAGCACCTGCATAAATTAATAAACTAATTAATGGTGCTATAAACCAAGGATAGCTTAATTTTTGACAGACAATTCCAAAAGAAAGCCCTATCGGAATATAACCTGTCATTGCAGGAATACTGTCTATAAAAGCTTCTTTAACAGGACTTTTTTGAAATTTATATTCCATACTAATTATTCCTAAAAAGATTTTTCCTAAAACAAATTAAATGGGTACCAGAATTATAAAAACTTCCTTTAGAAGTTGCATAAAGTCTTTCGTGGCGGACGACTTCAAAATCATTTTCTATAGCCATTGAAATTAAGTTTTCTACACTTGTTTTACATTCAACTTCATAGTCTAACCCAGCGACTAAAGCCTGCAATTCTAAAAATGACAAGCGATAATAAGCGAGAAAGGAATTCGTAATATTAAAATTATTCTCTAAAATTTCGCTCATTTCCGAAAGTAATTTTCTACATAAAATTGCAGCATCTGAAATTTTTCCACTTAATGCTAATACGTTAATTTTAGGAAACACGTCATGAGATAATCTTATTAATTGAATCTCATCATCAGTACAATTATTCGGAATTTCAGTTATTTGAGGAGCTAATTTTAACAAATCAATAATATATCCAAGATGATGTTTTATTATATTTTCATATCTTTCAATCTTAGTCTTAAATGGAGAAATAAATTCATCCGCTATAAGGAGGAATCCTCCATTTTCTAAAATTTTATTTGCATGTTGAAATAAAAAGTAAGTATTAAAGTGGTGTGATGCACCAATCGATATTGCTAAATTTAAAGTCTTACTAGGATAGTAATCGAAAAAACCTTTTAAAAAAGGATAAACAAAATGGTTATCTTTAAATCTTTCTCTTAAATAAGTATATGCTGTAGGGCTTGGTTCTATAAGATCAACTTGAGAATATGAATTTAAAAGCTCTAACAACATTTGAATAGCTGTACCAGGGCCAGAACCTATATCTATAAAATAATTTGTACTGATGTTATTTTTTATTAAAAATTTATAAATAGCTAAAACTTGATAAGCATATGCAGGATGTACTGCTTCAAAAAAATTATACGAATTTACATCAATTTTATTTTCAAAAAGATTCCATTCTTCTGAACTAGAAGCTACAGATGTAAATAGTTTTTCATTTTCATTTTTAATAAAATTTGGAGCATTAAATTTTTTTTCTCTAATACTGTTAAGTTCACTATTTAAGGTTTGTTTAATATAAGATGATGGATTTAAATTCTTTAAATATTTTTCAATATCGCTAGATAATCTATTTACATAACTTAAATTGTGATTTAGAAATGAATAAATTTCTATTTTCTTTTCGTTTGTTATATTTACTAAATAATTAATTTTCCAAATAAACTTATTGCGATTAAAAAAATTTTTTACAGAATTTAAAAGAACATTATTTTCTATACTGGTATTCAATATTATTATATAACTACACTCAAGTCCGTTTTGAATTTCAATCCATTTTTTTTCTAAAGTTTGTAATAAAAATTCACAATTCTCAAGATTTACAATAATTAATTTATTTTCCTCAAGCAGATCAATATGCATTAAAAAATCCTTCTAATTTCAATATTAATAAATTTAAAAATTCAGTTTTTCATTGCACTTTTTACATTATAAATATGATAGCTATTATTTAAATGAATCATTCTTAAAATGAACGAAAATCAATTACGGGATAGCATCGAATTTCATATTAATCAAATTTTAAAAAAAATAAATTGTAAAAGATTACCAAATTATAAATTATGATATTTTTTGCTTACCAATAAAATAAGATTAAAAAAAGATTTTCTTAAGTATCAACAACAAATTAAACTTATTTTTCATTATTAGATAGTTGGTCTAGTAAATCTTTAACTGTCATTCTAGATACCCCCAAGCTTCTAAGAGATGACGAAACAACATTTAAGATTGATTTTTCTAAATCAAATATTTTTTGTTCACCAATTTGTTTATAAACAGGCTGATGCGCATCTACTAAAGCAATTACATCTGAACCTAATTCTGTTTTAAGATAATCAACACTAGGATGTACATTTTCAATATAAAATTGATAACGACTTAATAAGGAAGTTTCATCATCATCAGCCCTTCCTCTTTTAGTTGCTCTAGATAACATTTCTTGTTTACTAATACTTAAATGTAAGACTTTAATTACAGGAATATTAAATCTTCTAAGAAATGCAATTAAATGTTGAGCAGCTTTCACAGTTCTTGGATACCCATCAAGAATAAATGGATTTACTTTAAAACTTGGATTATGTTCTATATGAGCAACTATAAAGTCTTGCGTCCAACGATTAGGTACCAATAAACCGTTCATTGTACAAAACTCCAGCCATTCAAGTTGACTAGTAAATTTATCCATATCTTGTCTTTTAAAATAGACTTGCATTTCGGGTAAATAATTTAAAACTTTTTTTGTCAAATCTTCTGTTGTATCTACACAATCAAAAATATTCGAATCCGCTGAGAGTTTATAATTTTCAGCTAGGAGCTTTGCATAACTTTTATCATTCTTTGCTTTCTGAAAAGTGTTTCTTAATATTTCACCCATTGAAAGATGTGCATCTTGTGGAATAGACATAACTTTAGAGAGCGCCGATGCAACTTCACCTTTTCCACAACTTGAAGGTCCAGTTAATATTAAAACTCCAGGCCCTCTTAACGAAACACGTTCTACTTTAATCTTCGATTCAAGTTCATAAGCTACACGATTCAAACTCATAGATTATCCTATATTAAAATTTCATCTGGTATATTATTTTGTTTCAATTGTTTTAAAATTCCTCTTAACAGTTCATCTTCATGTTGCTCGGCTGGATAAAGTGGAGCTCGCAAAATATTTTGACATTCACCTAAAAAAGCTAGCATTCCCTTTACTCCAATTGGATTTGGAAGTGCAAAAATACCATTATTTATACAATATGTAGCTAAATGTAACTTTTGTGCCTCCAAAATTTTTCCATTAAAAAAACATTCGCGAATTTTTAAAAGTGTTTTTGGAATGATGTGCGAGGTAACAGAAATAACTCCATCAGCACCGCACAATAATGCAGGGGCATAAGTAGCATCATCTCCTGATAAGATTCTTACATCATGTTTTTTATTTAAATTTAATATATTTCTCATTTCTACTATAGAGTTTAAATTGCCTGCAGCCTCTTTTATAGCAACAATATTTGAGTTTTCTTCAACTATTTTAGCTAGGGTACTTGGTTGAATTGTAATTCCTGTTCTACTTGGTACATTATATATACAAACTGCTGTATCTTTAACCAGTTTAGAAACTTCAGAAAAATGTTTAATTAAACAAGATTGGCTTGGTTTATTATAATAAGGAGTAACAAGCATAATTCCATTTGGTTTACTATTATTTTTTCCTTTTATATTCGCAAATTTTATGCTTTTTTCTATGGTGGACTTTGTATAATTTGTACCTGTTCCAACATAAATATGAAAAGAATTTTCTTGATAATCTAGAGCCTTTAGCACCAAAGCTTCAGATTCATCATCAGATAAAGTAACATTTTCACCTGTAGTTCCCAATACGATAATTCCATTTATGCCAGATTTTTTTTGCTTTAAAATTATTTTTTCAAAAGAATTAAAATCTATTTCACCATTTAATAAAAACGGGGTAATGATGGCCGTCATAACGCCAGAAAAAGGTAAGTGACTCAAGAGGTTCTCCTTCAAGTAAAATGATTGAGATTCGCTGCAGAGAATAGCTTTCTTACCTTCTGTGCGCAAGAAATCTTCGATGAACTTATTGACCTCGGCTTTAGGATTTGCTAACCACTCAAATACTAAAAGTGGGGCCGGTAGCTAAATGGTTACGGCGGCTCGCTCATAACGAGAAGATCTGGGGGTTCGAGTCCCTCCCGGCCCACCACAATTAGTTTAAAAGCTCTTCAATATCTTTAGCTATCTGCTCTGGCGTATCTGTTGGAGCATATCTTTTTAAGACCTCTCCATTTTTCCCAATAAGAAACTTTGTAAAATTCCATTTTATAAATTCTGTTCCAAGAAGTCCTTTGCTATTTTTCTTTAAGTATTTATAAAGAGGATGCGCATTTGCTCCATTTACTTCTACTTTTGCAAACATTGGAAATGATACATTATAATTTAAAGAGCAGAAATTTTTTATTTCTTGTTCATTACCAGGCTCTTGACTACCAAATTGGTTACAGGGAAATCCAAGTATTTTAAGCCCTTTTGATTGGTAATGACGATACAATTTTTCCAACCCCTCATACTGAGGAGTGAATCCACACTTGCTTGCAGTATTCACTACTAATAAGGCATTGCCCTTAAACTCAATTAATTTCTTTGTATTCCCTTCGATATCTTTAACTTCAAAATCATAAATAGACTCTTGTGTCATTTTTTCACCTCAATTTTAACGACAAATAGGGATTATATCTTAACAATATTAAAATAACTGTCTACTATCTTTAAACTTTGAATGAAATTAGGAAACTAGACACTTCCTATTGACAATGTTACCCTGCTTAGGTAAACGAATTTTCACTGCAGTCGTAGCTCAGTTGGTTAGAGCACCACGTTGACATCGTGGGGGTCAGAAGTTCGAGTCTTCTCGATTGCACCATCTAAAGGTGTCCTTTTTATGGACTCTAATAACTATAATATTTATAGAGGCTTACATTCTTCTTTGGCACAAATATATGATGTCACGAATGACACATTAACTTTGGGTCTTCATCGTATTATCAAAAAAATTCTTTGCACTTCGGCAATTAAATTGGCTCCTAAAAATTCAAAACTTCTCGACTTAGCAACTGGGACGGCGGATATTATTCTTGGAATAGCACCAAAAAGACCCGACTTAGAAATAATAGGTATTGATATTTCTGAAGCAATGTTAGAAATTGCTGAAGAAAAAATTAAAAAAAAAGCATCTTTATATAAAAATAATATTCAGTTAAAAAAAGCTACAGCATTAAAAATACCTTTTCCTGATGATACTTTTCATACTGTTACAATATGTTGGGGCATGCGCTCTTTAAAACCTTATAGTGCAGCACTAAGAGAAATTTATCGAGTTTTAAAGCCGGGCGGTCACTTGCTTATTGTTGAAAACGGAAAACCTGATTATAAATTATTTCGCAAAATTTATAATTCTTATGCGCATGTGTTACCTATTTTTGGGAAAAAAATTAAAAATTTAAAATCTTCTCATTTGCTATATAAAACTTCAATCGATCATTTTCCAAGTGGCAGTCAATTTGTTGCTGAATTATTTGAATATGGATTTATGAAAGCGAGTTTTAAAAATTTAGGAACTAATATTGTTTTTTTCTATTCAGCTCAAAAACCTTGTTTTAAATAAAAATGAATTGTTTCTCTCAATCCTTGATCAAGATTATACACTGGATTCCAATTAAGTTCTGTCTGAATTTTTGCGTTGTTAATTGCATAACGCCAATCATGACCAGGTCTATCAGTAACAAAGGTAACTAATTTTTTATAATCTTTATCACGAGGTAAAATTTCATTTAATAAATCACATATTTTATAAACTAAATTTAAGTTTTTAACTTCATTTTTTCCACCTATATTGTAGGTTTCACCTATTTTTCCATTTTTAATTATTTGCTCAATAGCTAAACAATGATCTAAAACATAAAGCCAATCTCTGATATTACTTCCATCTCCATATACAGGTATAAAATTATTACTTAAACATGACTTTATTACTGTTGGAATAAGTTTTTCTTTATGCTGATAGGGACCATAATTATTTGAACAATTTGATGTTGTAACAGGAAGTGAATAAGTGTGAAAATAAGCTCTAACTAAATGGTCTGATCCAGCTTTTGATGCTGAATAGGGAGAATTAGGAGCATAGGCTGTTGTTTCACTAAACGGAGGATCTAATTCGTTTAAAGTACCAAAAACTTCATCAGTAGAAATATGATGAAACCTACAAATATTTTTATCCCACTTATACTCATCAAGCCATTTTTTTCGCGCTGCTTCAAGTAACGAAAAAGTACCAAATATATTAGTCTGAATAAATTCACTCGGTCCAGTTATAGAACGATCAACATGACTTTCAGCAGCAAAATGTATGATACAATTAATTTTATATTGTTCTATTAGTTTTTCAATTAGTGCTTGATTACAAATATCTCCTTGTATAAATAAATGATTATGAATATTGGGCAAATTTTCTAAATTTTTTAAATTTCCTGCATATGTTAATTTATCAAGACTGATAACCTTTATCTCATCATTATTATTTAATAAATTTCTAACAAAGTTACAGCCTATAAAGCCTGCAGCTCCAGTAACTAGAACATTTTTCATTGAAAACATAAATTCACTCACTTTTAGTAAATAATGCTAAACAAGCCTATTTTTAATAGGTTGATGGGATTTTTTATAAAATTATTTACATATAAAAGCAAATTTTTTATTTTTTATTTATTTTCTTTATTATATCAGCATATGCAGAAGTTTTCTTAAAAGTTTCAAAAGCATTAGAAACTTTTTTTACCAATTCAGTAGAAGTTGCTGAAGTTGTAGCTATATATTTCTCTTGGATAGCAATTGGTTTGCCTATTCTAAAGTCTTTAAACTCCATTTTTTCATTTTTTCCTTGGGTACTAATTAAAGTATTAGCAACAATATCTAGAGTAAACCAAGCTTCTATTTTTTTTCCAATTAACTTCTTAAAATTTGTATTATCATTAGGGACAGCATCTATTTTTGCTTTATCTAATGCATTATCAGGGTTTAATAATATTGTTTCATAGGAAGAGCCAGCTAGAACTCCAACTTTTACCTGTTTAGCATCAGCCATTGAGTCCACATTTTTCGACCCATTTAATGTTAGAAATATTGTTTTAGATTCATATATTTTTGATACCCAAATAAATTTTTCTTCTCTCTCCTTATTTCTTGTTAAGGGAATTATAAAAGTTTTTTTATCCGAGTTTTCTTGTGCTTCACTAAAAGCTCTTTTCCATGGACGCCACAAAATTTTATAAGATATATTTGCTGCTTTTAAAGCTTTTGTAACTATTTCTCCACCAATACCACCAACTTCATTTTCTGTAATTTTATCTATTTCTCCAGCAAAGTCTCCATCAGCTAAGATATTTATATCTTGTGCATAAATTAGTTTTGGAGGTATAGACATAATTAAAATAGAAAATAAATAAGGAGTAAATTTAAGCATAATAACCTCATTGTAGAAATTTAGCTAGTTGGGTATTCTAGAAATAATTTTAGTATATTCTGATGTTTTTTTAAAGGATTCAATTGCATCATGCACCTTATTTATTAATTCTTTTGGCGTATCAATAGTAGTTCCAATATATTTTTCTTGCTTTGCAATTGCTTTTCCTATTTGAAAAGATTTTTCAGTTAATATCTTGCCATCAATTGAGTTTTTAATTGTCGTTATACCTACAATATCTAAAGTAAACCAAGCGTCAATTCTTTTTCCAATTAACTTACTAAAATTTCTGCTATCAAATGCAACCGTTTCAATATTATCTTCTAGTAATCCATTTTCAGGTCTTTTTAAAATAGCAAGATAAGAAGAACCAGCTATAACACCAATTCTTAAATTTTGAGCCTCCTTAAATGTATTTACTTTTGCTGCACCTTTCATAGAAATAAAGACAGTATGAGCATCATATATTTTTGAGCACCAAACAAATAAATTTTCTCTTTCAACAATTCTTGTAAGAGGAATTATGAATGTTTTTTTATTTTTATTGTCTAATGCTTCTTTGTAAGCTCTAGCCCAAGGCCGCCATTATAAATCAAAAGTTATATTTTTTGCTTTTAAAGCCTTTGAGACAATTTCACCACCCAGACCACCCAACTGATTATCACCAATTAACTCAATCTCTCCAGTAAAACTTCCATCCGCCAGAAGTGAAATATCTGCAGAGTAACAAAAGGGAGAAAACATTGAACTTGTAAAAAAGCAAAAATAAAATAAGGTTACCTTATACAAAAAATTCCTCATTATTAAAAATAAATTTAATTCAAAATACTTTTAGAATAACAAAAAAATTTTACTTTGACAGAACAAATTAATGACTATACTTGAGAAGCTTTAAAAGGTATTCTCCATACCCACTTTTCTTTAATGAATTGGCTAATAATTCAAATTGTTGTGAATTAATAAAACCTTTTCTCCAAGCTACTTCTTCAGGACATGCAATTTTTAATCCTTGCCTGTCTTCAAGAACAGCAAAATATAAAGATGCATCGAGTAAAGAACGATGGGTACCAGTATCTAACCATGCAACACCTCTACCTAATTCCTCTACAAATAAATTTCCGTTCGTAAAATAGGTATTAATTAAATCTGTTATTTCTAATTCACCTCGAAGAGAAGGTTTTAAATCTTTTGCATATTTTGAAACATTCTCATCAAAAAAATATAGACCAGTAATTGCTACATTTGATTTTGGCTTTTGGGGTTTTTCTTCTATAGAAATTGGAATGCCATTTTTATCCAACTCTATCACTCCGTATCTTTCTGGATCTCTGACTGTATATCCAAATATTCTACATCCACGATGATCTAAACGATACTGCTCAATCGTTGTCATGAGGCCCTGTCCATGAAAAATATTGTCACCTAATATTAAGCAAACATTATGACCATTAATAAAACGTTCCCCAATAATAAAAGCCTGAGCTAATCCATCAGGGTTTTTTTGTTCCAAATATTCTAAATGAATACCCCACTGCGAACCATCTCCTAATAAATTACGAAAAGCAGGAAGATCTCTTGGAGTTGAGATAATAAGAATTTCTGTTATCCCTCCCATCATAAGAGTTGAAATGGGGTAATAGATCATAGGTTTATCATATACAGGTAGAAGTTGCTTACTTAGACAGCTTGTTGAAGGATATAAGCGAGTGCCAGACCCTCCAGCAAGAATAATACCTTTCATTTTCTGCATAACTTTCCTCTAACACAAATTTAAGAAGGCAGGTGGAAATCATTTGAAAATTCTAGCCACTTGACACTCCACTGTTGCTGTTTAGCCTATAACTAATGCCACTTGTGGGCAAATACAAAACCTTTAAATAGGAGATATTTATGAATAAGTCCATTCGTCCTCTTAATGATAGAATTCTTTTAAAGCGTATTGAAGCGGAACAAAAAACAGCAGGAGGAATTCTCATTCCAGATAATGCAAAAGAAAAACCAATCGAAGGAAAAGTTATTGCTGTTGGAAATGGTAAAATTCTTGAGAATGGTTCTCGTCAATCACCTGCATTAAAAGTTGGTGATAAGGTATTATTTGGTAAATGGAGCGGGAATGAAATTAAAATAGAAGGCGAAGAGTACCTTCTTATAAAAGAAGATGAAATTCTTGCTGTTGTTGAAGCTTAACAATTAATTACAATAAATAATTTAATAATAAAAGGAAATTTCTATGGCTGTTAAAATGATTTCTTTCAATGAAAATGCACAAAAGAAAATCTTATCTGGTGTAAATACCTTAGCAAATGCTGTTAAAGTAACATTAGGACCAAAGGGTCGTAACGTGCTAATAGAAAAAAGCTATGGAGCTCCATTAATAACTAAAGATGGCGTTACAGTTGCAAAAGAAATTGAACTTGAAGATCGTTTTGAAAATATGGGAGCACAAATGGTTAAAGAAGTTGCTTCCAAAACTAATGACGATTCTGGTGATGGAACGACAACAGCTACTGTTCTAGCACAAGCTATTTACCGCGAAGGTTTTAAAATGCTTGCAGCAGGGCATGCACCTGTAGAGCTCAAGCGTGGAATTGATAAAGCTGTAGAAGTTGTAGTTAATAATTTAAAAAAGGTAGCTCGCCCAGTTAATGGTACAAAAGAGATTGCACAAGTAGCAACTATTTCAGCCAATAATGATTCAACAATTGGTAATATGATTGCTGAAGCTATGGAAAAAGTAGGTCAAGACGGTGTAATTACTGTTGAAGAAGCAAAAGGTCTTGAGACCTATGTTGACGTCGTTGAAGGTATGCAATTTGACCGTGGATATCTATCTCCTTACATGGTTACAGATCAGGAACGTTTAGAAGTTGTTTTTGAAAACCCATTCATTTTATTATTTGATAAAAAAATCTCTGTAATGAAAGATATGGTTCCTTTACTTGAAAACATTGCACGCAGCGGTCGTCCCTTATTAATCATCGCCGAAGATGTTGAAGGAGAAGCTTTAGCAACTCTCGTATTAAATAAATTATCTGGAACAATTAAAGTATGTGCAGTTAAAGCTCCAGGTTTTGGTGATCGCAGAAAAGCAATGCTTGATGATATTGCAATTTTAACTAATGGTACTGTTGTTTCAGAAGAAATTGGTATGAAACTTGAAACTACAACTATCGATGACTTAGGCCAAGCAGATAAAGTTGTTGTTGATAAAGACAATACAATCATTACTGGCGGTAGAGGCTCTGAGGCAAATATCAAGGCTAGAGTAGCTGAAATTAGAAATCAAATCGAAAAAACAACTTCTGATTATGATCGTGAAAAACTTCAAGAGCGTTTAGCTAAATTAGCTGGAGGAGTAGCAGTAATTCGCCTTGGAGCTGCTACTGAAATTGAATTAAAAGAAAAGAAAGACCGCATTGAAGATGCACTGAATGCGACTCGTGCCGCAGTAGCTGAAGGAATAGTCGCCGGTGGAGGAGTTGCTTTAGCTAGATCTTCTCTTGAATTAGCACAATTGAAAGTAGAAAACTCTGAACAACAAGCAGGTGTTGAACTTGTTCGTCGTGCACTAGAAGAACCAGTACGAATTATTGCTAGCAACGGTGGACATGAAGCAAGTGTTGTTGTTGATAAAATATTAGCTAATAATAATATAAGCTATGGTTTTAATGCTTTAACAGATAATTATGAAGATCTTATTCAAGCTGGAGTGATAGATCCTGTTAAAGTAACTCGTTGCGCTCTGCAAAATGCAAGTTCAGTTGCAAGTTTATTGCTTACAACTAATGCAATGATTTCAGAAAAACCGAAAAAAGAATCCGTTTCACCTATGGGTGGTGGCATGCCAGGAATGGGTGGCATGGGTGGAATGGGTGGCATGGGCGGAATGGATTACGACATGTAATTTTGACCTTTTATTGCCTTTTAAAGGATTTCCCTTTAACAAAATTCTATACACTAAAAAAAGTGTATAGAATTTTTTTTTAGGATGAAATTATCATGAATACCAAAAAAAAGCATTTATCAAAGGAAGTTATAGCTGGTTTAACTACCTTTTTTACCATGTCATACATCGTTATTGTCAATCCACAAGTTATGTCCTCAAGCGGAACAGGAATGTCTGTTGCAGGCTCTCTGACCGCTACTGTATTAATTTCTTTTATAATGACTTTGTTAGCTGGTCTTTATATTAAACTGCCCTATGCTTTAGCACCAGGTATGGGATTAAATGTTTTTATTGCCTATTCTTTGATAATTGGAGAAAAAATTCCTTGGCCTACGGCTTTAGGTCTTATTTTTTGGTCTAGTGTTCTATTTATAATCGTTTCAATTTTTCCAATTCGCCAAAAAATTGTAGAAGCATTACCAAATAATATGAAGCACGCCATGTCTTGTGGCATTGGGCTATTTTTAGCATTTATAGGGTTGAAAAATCTTGGACTTATCATTGCACACCCGGCTACTTTTGTTACTTTATCGGATATTAATTTTACAATTGCCTTAGGTTTATTTGGATTTCTTATTGCATTTTATTTATTTAATAAAAATAAGCCTTATGCTTTTTTATTATCTATTTTAGTTGTTACAGTAATAGCAATATTTACAAAAGAAATTCAATTTCCAAAAGAATGGCTAGCATTACC
Source organism: Pigmentibacter ruber (assembly GCF_009792895.1). Taxonomy (NCBI): domain Bacteria; kingdom Pseudomonadati; phylum Bdellovibrionota; class Oligoflexia; order Silvanigrellales; family Silvanigrellaceae; genus Pigmentibacter; species Pigmentibacter ruber. The sequence continues at coordinate 405,364 of NZ_WSSC01000002.1, read as the reverse complement.
TGATTTTGATTCACACTTTTTCAAATTAGATCTTATTGGATCACTTAAATGGAGCTTTATTCCAGTAATTATAGCAATTTTTATGACAAATTTATTTGATTCCATTTCTTCCATCATAGGCCTATCTACAAGTGCAGGATTTGTTGATGAAAAAGGAAATCCTCAAAAATTAAAAGAAACTTTGGTTGTAGATTCTATAGCTTCTTTATTTTCAAGTTTATTTGGTACTGCACCTGCTACAGTTTATATTGAAAGTTCTGCAGGTATCCAAGCTGGAGGAAAAACGGGTTTAAGTTCAATAGTAACTGCATTTTGCTTTCTACCCTGCTTATTTCTTGCCCCAATTATTACAATAGTCCCTGCCTATGCCACAACCCCAGTTTTAATACTAGTTGGAATATTAATGTGTAAAACATTAAAAAACATTAATGCGACTCAGCTTGATGATATTATACCAGTATTTTTAACTATTATTCTTATGCCATTGACTTTCTCTATTACACAAGGAGTATTATGGGGTATAGTCAGTTATGTTATTCTTAAAATATTAGTTGGAAAAGTAAAAATAATTTCTCCAGTTTTATGGATTTTAGCTATTATTTGTTCACTTGCATTAATTAGTGAGCACAGTACTTTATTTAAATAAAATTTAATTGTAAAATAACAATAGATATTTTTGTAATTAAAGCAATACTACCCTTAAAAACACTAGACTATTTTATTTAAATAAAAAAAATATCACCTAAAACGCAATACTTAATATAAAACAAATAATATCAATACGTTAAAAAATACTTGTTAACAATTTTAAAACCAATTGTTGCTTAATCTATTTTTTTAAACAATATTATCAATACGTTAAAAGGTAACAAAAAAAACCTTATTGACATCATTAATTGCAATCAATATTTAGATTTTTTGTTTTTGTACTCTATTTTTAAGTAATTTAAAAAAGGCTAATAATATATGATCAAAAATTCAATAATATTTTTTGTTATAAGTGTTATTATTTGTGTTTCTTGTAATAGAAATAGCTCAAATAATAAAACAAATTATGAAAATAATTCAAAATTAAAGTTAATTTCACCAGATAGGGTTTATAAATTAGATTTAAATTCAAAACTTAATTGCTCAATAAGTTTTAGTGACGATAGTTTTTCAATCTCAAGATTTGATCCAAATATTACAAAATTTATACATAATATTTTAGCCAAAGCTTATAATAAAGAATCATGTCTTAAATCATTAGCTTATGATTTTCATAGTTTTATAAAAGACAATAAATCTTTTACCAAAACTATTGAAAATAAAGAAAAAGATAAAGCAGACTACGACCTTATCATCGTTGGTGCTGGAGTCCATTCCTCAATTTTTAGTTTAAATTATAAATTAAAACACCCAAATGCAAAAATACTTGTAATTGATTCTGCAAATGCAATATCTGAGCATTTCAAAAGCACGGATTACTTAATCAACTCTCCAGAAAACAGACCAACAGCTCCTTCATCTGCAAATATTTTGCCAAATAGCCCAGTTCAATTAGCTGATTTTGGAAATAAAACTGACGTCTTCTTCATTGCCAACAAATTATGGCAAACTATTGTAATAAACTCTTTTGCATCAGGTTCTGATATTTTACTAAATACAGCAATTACTGAATACAGTTATAACCAAGATAATAAATTATTTTCAGTTAAGTTAGATAATAATGCAACTATTTTTACAAAAAAAATAATTGTTTCAAATGGTTTAGGAACACCAAAGTTTGAAAATTTCTCAGATGAAAATTTTAAAAATTCACAAATTAAATTAGCAAAAGATTGTTATAATACTTACTCAAGGTGTTTACCGGCTGTCATAACTTTTGATGATTTAATTAGATTTAATGAAAATTGGAAATCCCATTATTATAATAATGTTTATAGTATCCTTAAAACTAGAAAAGAAATTGCTGTCGTTGGTGCAGGTGATGCGGCAAATGTTTTAATAGAATTTCTTTACAATGCTGCACCAGACAAAGCCTATGAATATGAATCATTTAAAGATTTTTATCAAAGTATTAACAATTTATATTGGTACGCACAAAAGCATTCAACATCAGCAACTTTTCTAAATGATGCCAATATAAAACCAAGATATAAAACATTTAGATCAGCATTTTACAAAAATTTATTTGATGATAAAATTAAATATAAAATGAATCCTTACAACTACCATGTAACTAATATCAGTTATGATTATGCAAAAAATAAAGTCTTGTTAACTGATGATAATTCTAATACTTTAGAATTTGATCAAGTTATTTTGACTTCTGGTTATTCTAATAGTGTTTCTGCAATTATTTCACCAATTTTAAAACAACAAATTGATGAAAAAGATCTAAAAAATCATTTTAACGATGTTTTAAATTCAAAAAATAGATCTATTGCTAGAAAACTTAAATTAGAAAATGGACAAACGATTGAATTGTATGTAATAGGAACAGCAGCAGGAACAACACCAAGTTGGCAATTAGCTAATACTGATGATTTAAATGAATCAATAACTAAAAACTCAGCTTCAATAAACGTTTTAGCACCTAAGACAGCTGAATTTGCTAGTAGTTTATAAAAAAATATTAAGCTAAAGAGTCTTTATTTTTAGAGGCTCTTTAGTTAATTGATTAATTTTTTCAAGAACTAAATTTACAGTAATATTATTATAAGCACTAACTTCTTTTTGTTTAGCAATATCTTTTTTTCTAATAAAAATTTTTTTTATTTTTATATCCTTATATTCTGTCTTTATGCTATAAGAGCCTTGCCCCAAACACCCCCAGCGTTGCGGAGAAGCACTGCCCATTAAAGTTAGAGTTGGAGTAGAAGTCCCAGCTGCAATAAATTGCATTGAACTGGTATTAGTAATTAATAAATGCGATTGTTTTACGACATCTATCAAATCAATTATAGTATTAGGTTGAATAATTTCAAAATCATCTAAAGCAACTTCCTTCAACCAACTTGTTTCTTTAGGTGAGCCAATAATTTTTACATTAAATGAATTTTCTTTTAATTTAAGAGCTAATTCTCTGAATCGAGAACTACACCATGCTTTCTCTCTAATACTTGCTGTAGGATTAATTAAAATATTTTTTATTTTATCATTTTTTTGTAAATGATTTTTTGGAAACCATTTTAAAGAAGGCAATCCATTTTTTTCCCAAAAGAGAATTTTTTGTTCAATATAATTTTCATTAATTGAAGATAATATTCTTAAATATCTGTCTCTTTCATGTATTTCTGATTTATTCTTTATTAAAGTAAAATGCGTAAAAAATATTTTAGCTAGTTTACTTTTACTTGCACCAATACGAATAGGAATTTTTGCAAGAAAAGTTTGATAAGCAAATCTTAAACTTTCTGTTCTAAAATCAATTGATAAAGAATAGTTAAGCAAAATCTTTCTTAATGAATATTGTGTTTTTACTTGCTTCCAACTTAGTAATTGTTCACACGGCTTCCAAATGTCAAAAAAATTGAAATTTTTATTTGTTACTATAATTTGATCAATATTCGGCCAATTTAAAGGCAAAATAATTTCTTTCCATAAACTACAACCTATTAAAGTAATTTTAGATCTTGGAAATAGATTTGTTACTTCGAAAAGTGCTGCCGTGGATACCAGTAGATCACCTAAAGCTCCCGTATGGTAGACTATAATCTGCTTAGATTCGGGTATTTCATACAATTTTAAGTTTATCAATTCATATACCCTTAATGTTCAACCAGGTAATCGCTGAGATGATAATATAAAAAATTAAATTTCAAGGCAAATTTTAATCATTTTTTTATTTTGTAAATTATTAAAATTTAGAACTTATCTAAAAAAACGTTGAAACATTTTGATTTTATATACTCTTAATAGTTTTTCAGAGAAAGAACTTCCTCTTTGCAAGGCAGATAGACATAGTGTATGAGGAAATTGGATTCGACTTATCTCTATTAGGAGGCTCAAATGGCTCTCATTTCTTTAAGACAATTACTCGATCATGCGGCAGAAAATAGTTATGGTGTAGCAGCATTTAATGTTAATAATTTAGAACAAATTCAAGCAATTATGGAAGCAGCAAAAGAAACAAATAGTCCTGTCATTTTGCAAGCAAGCCGTGGTGCTCGTTCTTATACAAATGATGTTTTTCTTAGACATTTAATATTAGGAGCCGTCGAATTATATCCAGATATTCCTGTCGTTATGCATCAAGATCATGGAAATAGTTTACAAACTTGTCTATCTGCAATCCGAAACGGCTTTACTAGTGTCATGATGGACGGAAGTTTAAAAGAAGATGCTAAAACACCATCAGATTTTGAATATAATGTTAAAATCACTGCTGATGTTGTGCGCATAGCCCATTCTATGGGAATATCTGTAGAAGGTGAATTAGGTTGCTTAGGTTCTCTTGAAACTGGAAAAGGTGAGAAAGAAGACGGACATGGATTTGAAGGAACTTTAAGTCACGATCAACTTTTAACCGATCCACAAGAAGCTGCACAATTTGTAGAATTAACAAAAGTTGATGCTTTAGCTATCGCAATTGGAACAAGTCATGGTGCATATAAATTTACAAAAAAACCAGACGGAAAAACTTTAGCAATTGATAGAATTCGTGAAATCCATAAACGTCTTCCAAATACTCACCTAGTAATGCATGGATCGAGTTCAGTACCTCAAGATTTACAAGCTGAATTTCGGAAATATGGTGGAGAAATGAAAGAAACTTGGGGAGTTCCTGTTGAAGAAATTCAAGAAGGAATAAAAAATGGCGTACGGAAAATTAATGTCGATACTGATAACAGACTTGCGATGACTGCAGCTATTCGCAAACTTTTAAGCACAAACCCATCAGAATTTGATTTAAGAAAATATATGGTTCCTGCACGTGATGCAATGAAAAAAGTTTGTGCGCAAAGAATGGTTGAATTTGGTCAAGCTGGTCAAGCTTCAAAAATTAAAGCAATTCCATTAGATTCAATGGCAAAACGTTATGTCTAACTCCAAACAAGCTGACTTAATACTAGAGCCATTTGAACTAACTGATGAAAAAAGTGTATTTCAATGCAGTATTTTTGAAGTGAATTCAAGGGTTGCAAGCACGAAAGACCATAAAAATAAATTAAATGTTTATACATTTAATTGCGCTGATTGGGTCAATATCGTTCCTATTACAGCTTCAGGTCAGGTTGTTTTAGTTGAGCAGCATCGTTTTGGAACAAATTCTTTTACTCTCGAAGTTCCTGGTGGTGCTGTTGAAAGATCTGAAAAAGATAGCACTCTTGCTGCTCTTCGAGAATTAGAAGAAGAAACAGGACTCACAAGTCAAAGAATTCTTTCGTTACCTAAATTTTTTCCCAATCCAGCATTACAAAGCAATAAAGTAACGTATTTTATTGCATTTGATGTTCAGCCATTATCTGAACCAAACAATCATAATGATCCATTTGAAAATATTAAATTACATTTTATTGATTTTCAGGATGTTGTGAAAATGGTTCGTTCAGGACAAATACAGCACTCTTTATCGGCCTTAGCTATTTTACTTGCTGAACCTTATTTTACTACTAAGTTTTCTAAGCCACTTCCGTAATTTCAGTACGTCTAATAACAGTAACTCTTATTTGTCCAGGAAATTCTACTTCTTCTTCAAGTTTTTTAGCTATTCCCTCTGCTAAACCATTTATTTCTGTTTGTTTCACTTTATTATTATCAACAAACACATGAACTTCACGTCCAGCATGCATAATTGCAGAGCCAGTCACTCCTTGTTCTTGGAAACTGTTTACAACTCCTGAAATACCATCAATTCTTCTGTGATAACCTTCTTCCATATCCACTCTAGCACCAGGCCTTGCTCCAGATAGTGCGTCAGCAGCCTTTAAAATATAAGCAAATGGTGTTTCTACTATTTTATCGTCATGATGAGCTAACACTGTATCTACAACGTCTTCTTTTTCACCATAGCGAATTGCATAGTCTCCACTTATTACTGCATGGCTTCCTTCAATTTTATAGTCTAAAGCTTTGCCAATATCATGTAAAATTCCAGCCCTTTTAGCATGTAAATTAGAAACGCCAATTTCATCAGCGATCATTCCTGCCAATCTAGCAACTTCTATGGAATGAAAGTACTGATTTTGACGATGGCTGGTTCTATAATTTAAAGAACCTATTAATTTTAAAATTTCTGGATGCATATCGTTAGCAAGTCCAAGACTTTTTATAGCGTCTTCACCAATTCTTAAAATATATCTATCAATATTTTTCCGATTCCGGTCAAAAATATTTTGGATTTTATCTTCAGAAAATATATCTTTGTTTAGAATTTCTTCTAAGGTTAGGCGGATGACTTCTTTATCAACACCAGAGCCGCCAGCAATTTTTAAGACAGAAGGCATATCTTCATTAAAGTTTAAAACACTTATTGAAGATTCAGTACCACCTATGAGGGAGCGTACAATAGGTGATTCTTCATGAAAATATTTTGTAAGAATATCTTTGGAGTTTACTGGAACAATAAAAGAAGATTTAGGCCAAATAAAATTTGGTTGATATCTTAAGTAAACCGAGTTTAGAGTTTCCCTTGCTAGCCTTTGTGACTCATTTTTTAAAAACTCAGAATTATCCATAAGCCATTTAGATATTCCCAATTTCTCAGCAGCAACTAACTCTTCAGATAAATCATGAAATAAATCTTTTTTATTCTTTCCTACTTTATTTTCAAGTAAGGATTGATAATTATGACTAATTTCGATATTATTTTTTTCCAAAAGTTTAATATTCTCTAAAGAATGTTCTACCTCACTTTTTTTCTTTGCAATTGTTTCTTCTTTTTTATCTAACTCATTAGCTAATCTATCTAATTCAGATTGTTTTTCATTCAATTCTTGCTCATAAATTTCTTGATGTGCTAGCAAAATTTCGCGTTCATTTTCTAATTGCTCAGCATCTGCCTGATACTGTTCTTTTGTTGCAATTAATGCTTCTTCAAGTATCATTTTTCGTTGTACTTCGGCACTTTTCAAAATAGCTTCCATATTTTCTTTTACAGGAATTTCAGTAATATTCCCTAAAGAGCGACGGGCAAATGCTTTTGCTAGAAAGAACCCACAAGTCAAACCTATGAATGACGCTCCACAAATTGTGTATATTGACCAATGCATTTTAAAACCTTTTTATTTTTATAATATGAAAGGACGACTCCTTTTTACAGGCAATATATATTACCAGATAGAGAAGCTACCTTTAGAAAAAGGTAGCACGGTTATCTCATTAGAGAAACCATATTTTAATTACAGGAGAAATAATGAGCTCACCTCTACCCACAAAAGCTTTTATAACCCATCTTGCACAACAAGCAGGAGAAATTACTCTAGAATATTTTACAAAACAGATAAAAATCATTGAAAAAGGCAATAATCAAGGAATTGTTACTGAAGCTGATCTCCACTCAGAAAATGCAATTAAAGCCGAAATTCTGAAAAATTTTCCCTTTCATAGTATTTTAGCAGAAGAATCTGGGATGACAGAGTGTGAAAATAAAGCTGATTTTGATCCTTTATGGATTATCGATCCTTTAGATGGTACTACCAATTTTTCAAAAGGAAACCCTTATTATTGCATATCAATAGCATTTGGTTTTATTAAAAATCAACGCTTTCAATGTCAATTAGCTACAATTTATCATCCAACTACAAAAACGGTATTTTTCGCAGAAAAAGGAAAAGGAGCATTCTGTAATGGACAAAAAATGCAGATTTCACTCCTGGAAGAATTAAAAATGGCAAGCATTTGCACTGGATTTAGTTCAAATAAAGGAGACGCTCTCTCTCCGTTAATAAATACAATAGGTGAAATACAAAATTCTTCACTAGGATTAAGAGTAAATGGAGCAGCTGCACTCGATCTTGCCCATACTGCAAAAGGAATGTTTCAAGGATTTTATGAAACACCTTTAGCTCCATGGGATACAGCCGCTGGAGCATTACTCATTACTGAAGCTGGAGGAAAAGTTACTAATTTTCACTCAAATGATTTTTGTCCTTTGCAAGATCGAGGAATAATTGCTGCTAATACTCAGTTACACGCAAGTATTTATCATTTAATCAAAAAACATTATAAAAATTAATTATGCTTAGATTTATCCAAATTTTGATTACTTATTTCTTGTTGATTATTAATAGGATTGCTTCCATCATCCAGAGCTTCTTTAAAGTAACTTCCACCTGTTTCTGTTCCATCTATAATAAATACACCAATTGCATCGCTACCTGTTGAACGTTCACCTGTATTTTTATCAATAGCTATTTCATGAATTCCAGTTGGCCTTGTCCAATTTTTTAAAGGGTAATTTTTAATTGCGCCTTGCATCATTGTTTTCCAAATAGGTGCAGCCATTGCTGAACCAGTTCCACCAGTTCCTAGTGTCTTTGAATTATCATCATATCCAATCCAAACTCCCCCAACCAACTGAGAGGCAATACCTAAAAACCATGCATCAGTATTTGCATTTGTTGTACCTGTCTTTCCTCCTACATAATTTCCCAAACCTAACACACCTTGTCCTGTTCCAATATGAACCGCTGTTCGTAAAAGATCTAAAGTAACATATGCTGCCTGAGGTGAAATCATTTGTAATTTTTCCACTTCATTTTCTTTTTCAATTGTTTTTCCAGGAAGAAATGGAGCATCTTCTGGAAATTGAGGCTCAATTTTTAATGGGAATATTTTTTCATTTTTAGCAGAGTAAATAACTTCACCATTTCTATCTACTACTTCATTAATGTAATATGCTAAAGTCATTTTACCTGCATTTGGAAAAATGGAATATGCTTGGACCATTTTAAGTAAAGAAGCAGTTCCTGCTCCTAATGCCACACTTAAATCAGAAAGTGGCCAATTAAAACCAAATCGAGTTAAATGCTTAGTAACCTTAGAGGGACCCATAACATGATAAAGAAATATACTTGGTATATTGTAACTTAAAGCTAAAGATTGCATTAATGTCGTTCGACCCGATTCTTTTCCACCATAATTTTCAGGCTGCCAACCGTCCAAATCTATCTTTGGACTATCTATTTTAGAAGCAGGAGTAAAACCACAATCAATAGCGTAAGAATAATAAAGAGGTTTTACACTACTTCCTACTTGGCGTTCTGCTTGAGTAGCTCGATTAAATTGGCTTACTAAAAAGTGTTCACCACCTACCATAGCAAGAACTTCACCAGTTTTAGAATCCATTACCATAGCTGCTGCTTCAATTCCAACTGTGTCTATTAATGTATATCTTGCAAAACTATCCTTTGAAGGATTATTAAAATATTGTAAAAATGAATTCAAAGTAAACATAAATTTTTTATCATTAATAATTCTTGATTGCATTTTTTTATTTAATTTCTGTACATGAATTTCATCTCCAACTTTCAAAACATTATTAATATCTGTATCTCCAGTTTCTTTATTTATATCAGCATTTAGCGCCCACATAATATCTTCTTCTAAAATGACCCCGACGCCTTTTTGAGTAACAATTCCTACTGCTTGAATTTCTTCATTAATAAAAGTTACTATTGCCCGTTCTTCTTCATTTTCTTTAGGTTTTGAAGAGATAAATTCTTTTAGATGTTGATTAAATGATGTTCCATGTTGCTTAATTGGACCTTTAAAACTTCTTCTAGTTTGATAAGCTTCAGCAAAATTTTGAATTGCAATTTGAGTTGCATTTTGAACTTTTGTATTCAATGTTGTATAAACAGTTAATCCACTTTTTCCTAAATTTTCGATTTCTAAATTATTAGTGAGTTGTTTTTTAACTTCTTCAACAAAATATGGTGCTATTTTATTGTTTGGTGATTCAGCTCTATAATATACCAAATTTTCATTTATAGCTCTTTCATATTGATTTTTGGTAATCATTCCAGTTTTAAACATTCTTTCTAGTACATATGATTGCCTTAATTTTGCTGCTTGAAAATTATCATTTGGATCATACGCTGATGGTGCTGGTGTTAATCCTGCAATTAAAGCTGCTTCACCTAAGGTTAGTTTCATATTGTTTTTTCGAAAATAATTTTGTGCAGCTGCTTCTACACCATAAGAACCATTCCCTAAATAAATTGTATTTAAATATAACTCTAAAATTTTATCTTTAGAGAAAGAATTTTCTATCTCATTTGATACTATAATATCTTTTATTTTTCTAACTATCGTTCTTTCTTTTGTCAATAAAACATTTTTTGCTAATTGTTGTGTTATTGTACTTCCACCTTGTTTTTGATTAGAAAAGGTAACAAAATGGAGTAGTGCTCTTAAAAAGCCTTTCCAGTCTAATCCATGATGATTATAAAATTCAGCATCCTCAGCAGCAATAAATGCATTTTTTAGAAATGGAGAAATTTCATTTATTAATACTGGGTAACGACGCTCTTCAAATATTTCAGCAATTTTTACTCCATCTTGACTATAAATTACAGTAGGTAATGCAGGTTCATAATTATAAAGCTTTTCTAAGTTTGGAAGAGTTCTTTTAATTTTTTTGAATTCATAAAAAGAAAAAGATGCTAACAAAACAAAAATTAGAATAATTAATACCTTATAGTGTTGAATAATAAATTTAGAATATTTAATAAAAAAGTTAACAAGAGGCAAAAGTTTCGCCAATTTATCCTTTAACATAATTTTAAACCTTGTGTTATTCAACTACAAAGATTTTAACGCACAAACTAGCCCTCATGTTTCGGATTTTTTTTCTAAAAAATAAGAAGTAGTAAATTTCTTTATAAAGATACCTTTGCAGGTTTAATTCTTCACTTATTTTAGTTCTCAAACAGGGCTAAAAAGTGCTAGTGTTTCAATGTGAAAATTCATTAATTGCTAATAGATTTTCAGTATTTGTAGGAATTTTAGTAAATTTTCAATATAATTAATAGGATAACTTAGAATGAACAGCCAAAAGAACGACTCAAATCACCCAGAAGACTCTTCACAACATTCTCATGAAGACCAAAGCTGTAAACACAATCCTTCTAAAAAATGTTGCAAGTATGAAAATGATCATAACAATCATTCAATTTGTGGACATGACCACCACCATGACCATGCAAACTGCGGACATGACCACCACCATGACCATGCAAACTGCGGACATGACCACCACCATGACCATGCAAACTGCGGACATGACCACCACCATGACCATGCAAACTGCGGACATGACCATGCGAATTATAAACGCCATCAATTTACAACAACAGAAATGGACAATTTTTTATCTAAAAATGTTGAAGAACTCATTTATTTTGTCAATCAACAATTGGAAAATGAAAACTTTGGTAAAGCTGTTCCTATTTTAGAAATTATTTCTAATAAACTGCATGCTGATAAAAACAATTTAAATGCGGAAAATAAAAAACATCTAGTTGAAACGCAGCATCATTTAGCTTTAACATATGGAATTATTGGCGAACATAAAAACTCAATTCAATTATGGAAACAGGTAATCGCCAATTTAGAAAACGAAACAGATACAAATGAACTTTTAGAAGCATATTACAATGCTGCTCTATCTTCAGAACAAGCACATCTTGAAAATGATTTTGTCTCATACTTAAATACAGGCCTATCTAAAGCAGTTCAACATAATTTAAATGAATGGGAAGCTACTTTTGAACATGAACTAGCTGTTTATTATTTTGAAAAGCAAGATTTAAAAACAAGTGAAAAAAAACTTATGCGTTCAATAAATATATTTGAACAAACAAGTAATCAAGAGTCTTTAGTAGCTTCTTATTATTATCTTGCTTATCTGAAAGAAAAATTAGAGCAAATTGAAGATGCTAAAAAAATATATGAGAAAGCTCTCAATCTCTCTAAAAAAGAAGAAATTAGAGAGATTGTTGAACATGAAAGAAGTTTAATTGAAGAAAGACTTGCTAATATCAATAACAAATTATTGAAAGCAAAATTAACAAACTTTTAAATAAAGGACTAATTATGAAATATTTACATACTATGTTGCGAGTAAAAAACTTAGAAAAATCTTTAGAATTTTATTGCAATGTATTAAATTTCAGACTTGTCTCTAAAGATGAATTTAAAGAAGGTGAATTTACTTTAGCTTTTTTACAAGCACCTAATGATGACAAAGATGGACCAACTTTAGAACTTACTTATAACTGGGGTGTTGATCAATATGAAATTGGGACAGCATATGGGCACTTAGCATTTGAAGTTACTGATATTTTTGAATTTCAAAAGAAACTTCAAAAGTTTGGGCATGATTTAAGTTGGGGACCTAAAAAATCACCAAGTGGGAAAAGATATATTGCTTTTATGGTTGATCCCGATGGTTATAAAATTGAGCTATTAGAACCGCGCCCTGCTTCTGGAGAACTTAGCTAAGAATTGTTAACTTACATTTTTCATAATTTTCTTGAAACTTCTTACTAATCTAATTACTTCTTTTGATAATTCTCGAGATTTAGAAACCACCATAAGACTATCAGAGTGTTGAGTTAGTAAGTAGTTCTCTGGGCAATCATCACGCTGTATTTTAATTACTTCAACTTCTTTTCTGTTTTTAAATTTTTCGCACAAATCATTATAAACTAATTCGTTATTATATCCTTCTGAATTATATAAAACTATTTCTTTTAAATCTAAAGGATACCACTCTATTTGCAAACCTAAGTTTAAATCTATATTAATTTTAGAAAAATTGATTCCAATAGATTTTTGCATGACATAGTAGTTTGCAATACTTTGATTTATAGTAGGAATTATATTTAATATTTTTACTTCATTATTACATATTTTACAATCTATTTGAATTAATCCTAAATCAAATCCTATTTTTGGTAAAATATGTATCAATTTTTGAAATAAAAAATCGCTTTCTTCATATTCAGCAGGAAATTGAGTTGTAATATTTAGAAATCTTCCATCATCTAATAAAACATTTTCTCTCTTGAAAACCCCAGCTAAAATAATAGTACCCTGCTCTGATTTTACAAAATGTACAGAATATTCGTTACCGATTATTTCTTCTTCAATAAGTAACCCAGGGTAGTAATTTTCCCAAGAATGATAAATGTTTTTAGAGTAATTATTCAAAAAATATTCTTTTAAATCTTTAACACATGTTATTTTTTTAGAATAAATATATTTACTTCTCTGAATAGGTCTTACTATAAAGGGAAAAGAAATCTCAGATGTAGCCAAAAGAGCTTCATTAAGAGTTTTTGCAAAGAAAAACTTAGGATTAAAACTTTGATTTATTTTTTTTAGCATACTTCTCATTTTAAAACGATTAGTAATTGCCTCTAAGCACTTTTTACTTGTTGATTTATGACCAAAATATTCTTTCAGCTCAGCAGTTTGTACTAAAAAATCATCATCTAAAGTCATTATTCCTACTATTTTATCTTTCTTTTCAATGAAGTTACATGCACTGATGAGCGAGCTAATTTGATTTGTATTAATTTCCATTATCTCATCACAAAATTTTGTAATTTCACTGCTATAAAACAAAATACTTTTGCAAAGTAAGATAATTTTTGTATTCTTTGACTTTAAATAATTAAGTGAAGCAATATTCATAAAATTATTTGATATTTCAATAAAAATAAAACAATTCATTTCTTGCTCCTAAAAATAAATATAAAATTTAATTAATATATTAATAAATTTAAATAAATATTTTATAATTTTGATATTCTGTTTTTAAAAATAATTCATATCAGCTTCTATATACATTTTTTATTTATTCATTGTCAATATAATAAATTTTAAAATATAATATATTTATAAAATAAAAATTGGTATTCTATTGCAATTTAATTTTGGATAAAATTATTAAAAGACATAAGGAAAAATCTAAAAAATTCATGAAAAGAAGCAAAAAATAAATTTATTTATTTTTAAGTACAATAAAAAGTTTAAATTAATGGAAAGATATATTTGTGGTTATCTATAAAGAGATATCTATAACTTGCTAAAATAATACATTTAATATACTGTGATTATATAATTTATATAATTAAATAATGAGGTAATTATGATTTCAGAAGCAATTCCCAATATTATTGAAAAAAAACTAACTAAAAAAGAAATGAAACTTTTTGCAATATCTTCGCTTGGCGGTGCCTTAGAATTTTATGACTTTGTTGTATACATTTACTTTTCTTCCATAATTTCAAAACTTTTTTTTAATCTTTCATCTACATATGCCAGTTTATTACTCACCTACTCTGTTTTTGCTACTGGTTACTTAGCTCGTATAGCTGGTGGACTTTTATTTAGCCACTTTGGTGATTTAACTGGAAGAAAAAAATCCTTTTCTCTTACTGTATTTCTTATGGCGGCACCTACTTTTATCATAGGAATTTTACCTACATACTCACAAATTGGAATATCGGCTACATTTCTTCTTTTTCTTTGTCGTTTTACCCAAGGATTAGCAATCGGTGGCGAAATACCTTGTTCAATCACTTTCATCTATGAGCATGCTAGAAAAGCACAACGCGGATTAGCAATTGGGTTATTATTTGCAGGAATTATTTTTGGGATCTTTTTAGGCTCTAGTGCAGGATACTTAAGTTCAAAACTTTTAGCAGAAAAAGATCTATTTGGATGGGGCTGGAGAATTCCTTTTATACTAGGTGGTATATTAGGTTTAATAGGTGTATATTTAAGAAAATATTTAAATGAGACTCCCATCTTTAAACAAATGTTATTAGAAACTAATCATTTTCCAATAAAGGTTGTTTTAAAAGAATATAAATTACAATTATTCCAAACAACTGCGACAATATGGCTTATTGCTATATCTGTAACTTTATATTTTCTTTATTTACCAAACTATTTTGTATTATATTTCAACTTTAATATTCAAGATGTTTTGAAAGTTAATACATTTTCAGTTTTACTTTATTCATTCTTAATTATCATTTTTGGAATTTTAATTGATTACATAAATCCAAAAATTATTCTTTTAATATCATGCATTTTTATAATTATTTTTAATATTCCTGTTTTTTTGACATTTAATTCTAGCTCAATTTTCCCAATATATACTGGTTATTTATTTATTGCTATAGCAAATGCAGCTGCAACAGCTTCAGGAATTTTATTGTTAGCAAAGTCTTTTCCAACCCATATTCGCTATACTGGAAGTTCTTTTGCATATAATCTCGCATTTGGAATCTTTGGTGGTTTTACTCCATTAATTTGTACCACTTTAATTGAGAACACAAAACTAAAATATTCGCCTGCATTTTACATTACTGGTGTAGCATTAATAGCACTATTACTAAATTTAATTAGTGCAAATAAAAAAGATGAATGTTAGCAGTTTAAATCAAAACTTAAGCTACTTTTCTATTTTTTTGACATTTGCAAAGATTTGGAAGATCATTGCAGAGAATTCCTTGACAATTATCAATTTTTCCAATTGGTTTAGAATTTAATGAAAATTCAGGATAAATATGTAAAGTATTATTCAATAAGTTATATTTTTGTGTTTCATTTAATTCATAAACTTGACCTACTGGATTTTTACTAACTTCCCGAAGCTCCACTGGAAAATCCGCTCTATAATTAGAAACCTTAAGATTTTTATCTATAAATCTATTTCTATAATAATTTAGATTCGTTTTTCCTTTTTTCTTTTTCTCATTTACAATTACAACATATCTTTTATCTTTACTTAATGTAACCATTAAATTCTCCTTTATGATTGTTATTAAAGCTTCGGTTTATTTTTCATTGACTTTATTTTACCTATTTATTATTAGTAATTAAGATCCTTTTTTCTTTCCAGTCTACTAATATAAATAAAAAAACAACAAAGGATAACCAATGAATATTTTAGGGGTATTTTATATTATACTATCATCTATGGCATTTTCTGTTGTTGGTATATTTGTCAAACCTCTATTGGCTGACAATAACTCACTTTCTATGATTTTAATCTCTCGCTTTCTATTAACTCTAATAATATTAATACCTTTTATTAATTATCAGCATATGCTTAAACGTCAAAATCTATATGAAGTTTTTTTTGGCGGCTTGTTCTATTTTTTGACTACAGTATTTTATATCAGTGCTGTTCCTTATATAGGAGTAGGGCTAGCCACTATTTTAGCTTTTATTTTTCCTATTTACATTTTTATTTTTAGTATCATTCGTAGAGAAATTAAATTTTCTTATTCAAATTTATCTATTATTATACTGAGTTTAATTGGTCTTATATTACTTAGCAGTAATAAGATATATACATTTGATTCCATGATTGGTTTTTTATATGCGCTTTCTTGCGGTGTTTTATATGCTACATACATTTATTTTAATAAAAAAAATTCGGCAACAAGTAAATTAAATGTTCTATATTTTCAACTTATTGGTGCTAGTTTTTATTCTTTCTTATTAACTTTTTTTAATACACCTAAATTAAATTTTAATTTAAATTTTATAATTAATATTAGCCTTTTATCTTTTATAGGAACTTTTATTTGTTTATTTTTTCTAATTAAATCTATTGAAAAAATTGGCCCATTTAATACTTCTATTCTTTCATTATCTGAACCAATTTTTGCTGTTATCTTTTCCTATATATTTATTCAGGAAAAAATTAACTTTTCTCAATTTTGTGGCTTATCATTAATAGTTTTTTCTTGCTTTCTAGCAATCTACTTACCAATGAAAAAACAAAAAATGGAATCACAAAAAGAGATTAATTAATTAAATCTAATTAGTTTTTAACTTTGTTATAAAATTTTAATCTATTATTCCTAAGTTGTTCTAAATCCGGTGTATCGTAAGTGCTTGGGGCATTTCTATTTCCAGAATATTCTTGCTCTCTTTTTTTCTTTTGTGAACTCAAAGATTTCTCTAAATCTTTCTCAAAATCTGATTGAGAAGCAATAAATGAATAATTTATATTACTTGATAGATTAAAAAACTGGCTTGCTGGAGCAAATTTATGGACTTTATTATCATTAAATACAATATCCTTCTCACGTAAGAGAATTCCTTCACTTGCTGGAAGTATTGTTTTATTACTGATAATAACTTTTGTAAAATCTGTATTGTTTACATAAGCATTTGTAAAATTAGCACCGCTCAAATTAGCACCTGATAAATTTGCACGTGTAAGATCTGCCCCTGTAAAATCTACATCAGTAAGGTCTGCACCTGTAAAATCTGTATCTATTAAAGTTGCTGATTTAAAATTAGTACCTTTTAATTTTGCTTTCACAAATTTTTCTTTATAAAATATTTTGAATGAAAAACTAGAATTCTCTAAATTTTTCTTAGAATATCCTGATGTATTTGTAGGATTTGGATTGCTATCAGAATAAACTCCATAGCTTGAAGAATTATTTGTATAAATTTCATTATTAAAAGAACTAGCGTTTGAATTATAGTAATTATAATCATTACTATAAAAAGTTTGCATAAAGTCATTTTTTAGTAATGTATTATTGCTATTATTTACTTTTTCATATACACTTAGATTATTTTTATCTTTTATATTAAAATCAAAATTAAACAACCCCTTATAACTTAACAATATTTTTAATAAACTTTTATCATTATTATTAAATGCTACGTGAAATAAAGTCGAAGAATTTTTATAGTTAAATGCTAAATTAGGTGGTAAAAATTGAAATACTTTAAAAGATGTGTGAACTAAATCCATTGCTTTATAAAAGGTCGACAAATAATTTTTAAATTTTGTCAAATCGCCTTTTTCAGCAGAAGTAAATAATTTTTCTTGAGCATCTTGGGTAAAATAAAGTTGCCCAGAATTATCTATTTGATAGATTTTTTTGCAATCATCATCACTGTTAGTCTTTACTTCATCAACTGGAATATTTTGTTTTGTAGTCTTGAAATTACTTGTTCCATATCTTTGATAATTATTTACCGCACCATTTTTAATTAATAATTTAGCTAATACTCTATCTTGAAATTTTTCTGCTTCATAAAGAGGATGTTTTAAATGATTAAGAGGGTTATTTAACTTATTTTTTACTTCACTATATTCTAATAAAAATTTTGCTGATTCAACATCATTATTTTTACAAACATTAAAAAGAGGAGTATTTCCATAAATATCTTCAGTAATATAATTAATCAAAAATTTGCTTTGATATTTTTCTAAAACTTGTAAGTAATCAAATGCATTTTTTTTAAATTCAGTAATATAATGGATCAAATCTTTCTTATGATAATTACTTATTATTTTATCATTAATAATAAAATTTAAATCAATTTTTCTAGAATCATTTGAATATACATTCATAATTTTATTCAAAACCTTATCAAATTCATAATTTGAAAAAAAATATCTCAAAGAATTCATAACTTCTATTTTTTCATTTTCTTGTAATTGAATATATTCACTATTTTCAGTTGTATTCATAAACTCAGAATTAAAATCTTGAGTACTTCCATATTTTTCATAAGGATACTTATTAGTTACATCTTCAATAATTACGGCATAAGAATTTAAAGAAACAGAAATAAGTGAAAAAGCTAACAATTTTCTCATAAATACTCCAATATTGTGAAGAGAAACTTTATAAATATATATAGCATCCTACTAGCATCAGTTTTTTTTAATTTCAAATTAATTTAATTTTTTTTTAATGAAATTTTAATTTTATGTAACATAATTATTTTTCAAATATCGAATAAATATAATAACAAATAATCAAAGAATTAAATTAAAGTTTTAAAATAGAAAGTAACAAAATTGTAAAATTAATTTTAAATAACATTAATTTTAGTGGTAATAAATTTTTATTACATTTTTTTACGTTCTAGTACAAAATTTGTAAAAAGTTTAATAGTTATTTATAAAATAAAATTAATTAAAGAAAATACCTTTAATTTTATACATTTATAATTAGTTATATTCCTTCCAGATTTTAACTTTGTATCAATCTTGAAACAAAAATGCTAAATTAAGGGATAACTAAAATTTTAGGACAAAAATTTTAAAAAAGAATGAGATGAGTGATGTCAAAAAATAATAAAAACATTCAGTTATACATTATTCTATTTGGCGTTTTCTGGACAAAGGCTGCTGCAATATTAAGCATGCCATTTTTGACATTATTTTTACACAATAAAGTCAATCTCTCACTTACAGCTATAGGATTTATTGTTGGAATCCAGCCTCTAGCGGTTTGTTTTGGTGGATTAATTGGCGGTTATTTATCTGATATTTTTAAAAAAAGAAACATAATGTTAATTTCAGTATTATCATCAGGCTTTATTTTTATTTGTTTTTATTTAACTAGCTTCATTCAAAACACTTTTTTTCAATTTTTATTATTTGCGTTTCTGAATTTGCTAAATGGTTTTTCTTCTGCATTTTTTACTCCAATTTCAAGAGTAATATTAACTGAACTAGCTTCAAATTCTGAAGAAAATATAAAATTTATGCATATGCGTTATATTGCAATAAATTTAAGCGCTACAGTTGGTCCCCTTCTTGGGGCATATGCAGGAATTGCAGCCAATTCAAGTGCATTTTTAATTACAGCAATTGCTTACTTAATATATTTCTTTATTCTACTTATATCTGTTAAACATTTAACTTTAAAAATGGATACTAGCATAAAAGAAGATAAATTCAAAAATTTTTTTACAGCATTCAAACTGCATATTTCGAATAAACCTTTCTTTTACTTACTTTTAAGTACAGGTATTTTTTCCATGTTATATGTTCAAATGAACACTAATTTAGCATTAATAATTGAGAAAAATATTACACAAGGCACAATATTTTTTTCCTGGATGTTAAGTTTAAATGCAATTTTAGTTATATTAATTCAACCATTAATTTATTTAATAACAAAAAAAATGCGACAGAAAATAATTTATTTTGTAGGTTTTTTAATTAATATATTTGCAGGAGCAAGTTTATTTATATCCCCAATTTCAAAAATATCTATTATTGCATTTTTTATCTTTTTATCTGTTGCAGAAGTATTGATTTATCCTGTTTCAGGTGTTCTAACAGCTGAAATGACCGATGATAAAAATAAAGGAATTGCATTTGGTTTGCTAGACTTAACTAACTTGGGATCTGCAATAGGTCCATTATTTGGTGGGTTTCTATTGCAACACTATGCCACTAAAGGATTTGCAATAGGATTTTTAGCTGTAACAATTATTAGCTCCATTTTTATAGTTAAGAAAATTTTTGATCAAAATCCACAAATTGAAGCTAAAATACAAAGTTAAATTAATTTTATTGAGGCAATCCTTTCAAGTAATTTAGTTTTAATTCCTTTTCTAAATCAGCGGTAAGAGTTATAATTTTCAACTCAATTTTAGGTCTTTGTTCCTGAAAAGATTCATACCCTGTGATGCAGGAATGACATGCTGGTTTTGAAGTATAGACAGTCAGATTTCCTTCTATATTAGGATTAGTTTGAGTTTCTGCTAAAAATTGATTTAATATTTTATACTCTGCATCTGAAATCCTAGCATTTTTATCAAATTGAAATCTTTTTTCTTTAAATTGTTTTAAACTACTTTCTCCCAAATTTTCAAACGTCTTTAAATCATAAAATTCATCTAAGATATCATCAATATTCTTTCCTTTATTAATTGGTAATTCTTTAAACAATTGAAAATCATTTGATGACTGTAATTCATTTTTCTTTAAGCCTATATGTCTTCTTTCAGTATTTAGCGCAGGAATTAAATATTTATCCGTCTGATTAACAAGAATCAATTTTTCATTTAAAATTTTGTCAATCAGATTAATTCTTTCATGCAATGTATCTTTATTAGAATATTCATCGGAATAAATTTTACTTTGAATCTTTTGTCTTAGCTCTAAAGTAGGCGCCTTAAATTTTAGATTTAAGCCGCTAATTGAATAATACTTTTTTATATCTCCTCTACTTGGAATAAATTCAGCATAAGAAAATGTTTTTGTTCCATTTAAGAAGTTAGTGCGATCGGTAATGTCCAAATCTTTACTATTAGTAATATTTTTAAATAGAATTAATTTTAAATCATTGTCAATTGAATTTAAAAGCATATTTATTTTTGAGGAATCTGTCATTTTTGGAAGATCGGTATAGGAAATTTCTTCATTATTTATTGTATAAGTAAAATTATTGTCAATAACTTCGTCAGTATCTGAAATTTTTTTATTCTCTAATTTATTTAAATTTTGCAAGATATTTTTAATTGCTTCATCTTTAAGAGACATTTCTTTTTTAATTGCTTCTAACTTTGGACTTCCTTTTTCTTCTGTAACACGAGCAGCATCAAATTTTTCTTTACTAACTCGCTTATTTTCTTTTTCTATACTAAGATCATATAATAGCTTAAACTTTTCGCTATTTAGCTTTAAATAATTAATTTTATCTATTAAATTGTGACTAATCTTATCGTATACTTTTCCCATAAGCACATGAGCTGAAGTATTAAACTTGGCATCAGCAGGAAATTGTATTGTTTGATTAGATAAATTTTTCTTTAACATTTCCACACTATTTGCTGCAGATACTGCTCTGGAAATATAATTGTTATATTTATTTAAGTAAAAATCATTTGACGAAAATAGCTCATATTTTAAAATAACTTTATTTAAAAATTCATGTGCATCTTTGAAAACTAAGTAATTTTGATCTTTAGTATCGACAATTATTTCTTTGTGTTTTTTAAAATTTAGAATATAGCTATTTGTTTGATTTTTGCATTCCGCAACAGAAGCAAATGATAAATTGTGAAAAAAGAATGAACTAATTATAACAAATTGTTTTAATTTTATTAATTTCATTAAAAACCTCTTCTATTTATAAAAATCTTAGTTAAAAATTTGAGTTACTTCACCATCCATTAGTTCATCAGTCAATAAATCAAACTTCTCATTTGACATCACAATTTCATCATCAATTTTTACTTGAAATTCTTCTCTAACTACTTCACGCCAATAGAAAAAGTCTTTTATTGAAATGTATGAATAATTAATACGACCTTCTAAAAAGTGAATATATAAATCATTATTTATTCTACCAAATTTAAGAGTTACTTTAGATGATTCACTTTTCTCTTTATTTAATCTATTAAACTTTATCGTATCAGAGATTCTAGCATAATTAATAACATTATATGTATTGACATAAATCTCAGATTTATCAGAATCTAAATCAACTGTAAAATCTACTTTCTCTTTACCATTAAGTATATTGGTAATTTGATTTAATATCCCATCAGAAAGAGAAAAATTTTCACCAAGTTGGATTTGCAAATGTTGATTTTTTTGTTCTTCAAACCAGTTTTTTACTAATATAACATAACTATTATTCAGACTATTATCTATTAATTCTATCTTTAAATGCTTCTTTTTATATTTTAAATCAGTAAATTTATAAAATTTTATTTTCTTAATACTATTTTCTTTATCATTAATGACTAAATTATCGATTTTTTTCTGAATATCTTCATTTTCTATTATTGAAAAGAAAATACTGTTTTCTTTTGAAGTATTATTTAAATTAAATATGTATGTATCATGACCTTCACCACCATTTACAAATGAATTTATTTCTGGAACATTTCCATCTAAGAATAGTTTATTCATTAATGTATATTTTTGATTTATATCACTTCCTGAATCAAAATTTATGACAATGGTATCATCTCCTTGATTGCCGTAAATTTTATCTAAACCACCTTCTCCATATAGAATATTATCTTTACTATCACCTTTAATAATATCCGATTTATCAGTACCAATAACATTCTTAATATTATTAGTGGAATTAATATCTGCCATAATAACGTTGTTATTCTCAGGTTTCACTTTATAAGTATCAATTTTTGTTTTTATTTCGTCTTTATTTTCACTTTCATTTTCATTAAGTGTAATTTGATCAAATAAGTTACCAGATTTTGAAGTTAAAATATTTCCTTTCATATCTGATATTAATAAATGCTGATATTTTTCACCTGAAAAATAATTAGAAACTTTAATTGCTGGTATAAATTTATTGTCAATATATATTCCAAGAATAAGATTATTATCAATTCTTTTTGCAATTAAATTATCTATATCAGTCATGATTGCGTCAAACGAATCTGTTTGACTATTAAAAGAAGAATCATAATTATCAATTACTTTTATTCCATCTAAATTTTTCTTATAGTTTTCATTAATTGATTGAATTTCTGATTTAAATGAAGTATATTTTTTTTGTATATCAACTAAAATACTTGAAAAATTATCTTGTTGGATTAATTTAGCTAATTCAACTTCATAAGAGTTTATTCTATCACTCACCCAAAAATGTCCATTTTCATTTTCTAGCCTTACAATTGATTCAAGATTCTTTATTAATGCTTCATATTCCGCATTAATAGTATTAAATGAATTCAATTTTTGTTTTATTTCATTCAAATCACCAAAAACTCTCCCATCTTTTATATTATCTTCTATATTTATTATACTTTTTCTAAAATCATCTATATTTATTTTAAAGTTTTTAGCTACCTCATTGAAATCAAGATGTACATAATCAAAATATTTAATACTTGGAAGATATATATCAGGCGAATAATTTGCACTTCTAAAATATGACTCTCTATAATTTTTAATTTCATTTATTTTAGATTTTATTTCATTTTTAGCTATATTTATTCTTTTTATTTCAGTATCTATTTTTGTTAAACCTGTTTCTATTTTATCTAAATTTTCAGATAAATTACTAATACCTGAATTATATAGATCAGTTTTTAATATGACATAGGTATCACTTTTTGATCCACCAGCAAGAAAATCTTTACCTTTACCAGAATAAAGAACATCATTTCCATCATAACCAAATAGTTTATCGTCTCCATTATTTCCAAAGAAAACATTGTTTTGGTTATTTCCATGAATTGTGTCACTTTGATTAGAACCAACTATATTTTCTATATTTCTAAATTCAGGTAAATTTGAAGTTACTTTTATATTTTGATCTAGACTAATTGTAGTACTTTTTCCAATAAAAGCTTGCAAATTTACAGTATCGATTCCCTTATTACCATCAATATATCCTTTATCTTGTATTTTATTCTGTATTTCATCATAAAATTCAAAAATATCATCTTTCTCTCCACCTTCAATATGCGCTAAGTAAGTTGCAGGATGGATATTAAATAAGTTTATTGAATTTCTTTCTGCTACTATGGTGTGAATCATATTACCATGACGACCTTGATCACCATATCCTACTAAGTAAAGATTAGCCTTTTTATTTTCTTGAATATTAGCTAATAAATTATTCTGCTCAGCTGAAAGTTGAGCTTGTTTTGAAAGCATATTCGTATTTTTATTTACAATAGGACAAGGTTCTGTGGGATTTGGATATGAAAAAGATAAGTCTTTTCTTACAGAAGCATTGATACTGGAATGAGATTCTGACATAGAATAATACTTTTTATGTATTGGTTCTGGTGTAGGTACTTCTTTTGAAGCAGATTTAAGTTCTAAATTACTTGAATATTTTTGGATAGAAATATTATGTAAATTTTCTAAACTATCAGATTTTTCTGCAAAATAAGAATTATTTGTTAAGCAAATATGATCCTCATTTTTTATTAATCTTGTCTCAGTAGTTGTTGTATAAGAACTTATTTCATCATGATCATATATATATTTATAATTTGTATAAGGAACATAAAGATCTATTTTTGGGTATATTATTTTATTTATAAAATATAAGTTAGAATAACTATTTTTAAGTATATCAGCAAAAAATAAGTCATTATTCTTTTTCATGATTTCTGGAATATAGCTGTCTTGAATATGTAAAGCTGTCTTCTTTGTTTTTACTTTTAAATCTTTTTCAATTTGGTAAAGCCCAAAAAATGTTTCTACAGCTCTTGGTACAGCATAATTTTCAGCAAAACCTAATCGGCGTAATTCATCTGCAGTTCGAACGGCATTATATGTGCCTTGCGAAAACATAATCGAAAAACCGACTGCAGCACCTATTGGTCCTGCTTTTGCTGATAAAGGGAGTAATAGCGCAGTTCCAACAGAAGTTACAGCACTTGCGGTATTCAAACTTGCATTGACAAGATAATCTTGTTTTTTATAAGGATCAGTTTCTAAACTTGCAGCTTTAAATAATTCTACTGCATTGTAGACTTCAAATCCCGCAGAAGCTAAATTTAGAGCTATTTGAAGTTTAGTAATATTTTTAAAAGTATTCTGATGACCATTCCAATAAGCAGCGCCTTTACTAGCTTTATATAAATCTAAAAAAAGATCTGCATTATTGGCTGAAAAATGCAGGGAGTCTCTGATTCCTGTGCTATAATTACCATTTTGAAACGAAGTATTAATATTACTTAAAGCATTTGGCATTGTAACAAAGTTCATAAGAACATTATACTTATTGGCTCCACTTGCAAACTTTTCTACACCCTTAAAAGCAAATTTTTTAACTTTTGTTAATTTTCCAGTGGAGAATTTACTAGTCAAACTTTTATTTATAATGTCATCATAGTTAATCAATTTTTGTAGATCATTCTCGTTTAATTTGTGTATGTCTACTTTTTTAGTTACTGTATCAATAACTTGAATAGTTTTTTTGTTTGCATCGAAAGTATTTAAAATTGGTTTTTTATTTGGATGATTAGTATCTATAGATACTAAAGTATCATTTCGTTTCATTTCTGAAATTACTTTTAATATTATATTCTTCTCATCATTAAAATATTCTAACTTAGAATCTATAAATTCATTTGTTCCATTTTTTAATTTTGTTTTGTTTAAAAATTCTATCATATCATTAATTCTCTGATATTGTATGTACAATTCAGAAAAAGCAACTTTATTAATTTTTCCTAATTTTTTTGCATATTCAAGTTGATCTTCTTTTAAGCTCAAATGTTTTTTAACTTCTTCTATTTCAACTACTTCCACACCACATGCTGCAGCTTCCATGGCAATATTTTTATATTCATGCTGCTCGTTTGAATTTTCATTTTTCTTGCAACCATACATAGCTGTTGCAGCAAATAGTAGCAAAGAAAATTTGGATGTATTTTTAATACTTACTAATTTCATCTTTTTTTTCGTTCCTATTAATAATAAATTAAAATTTTTTATATAAACAAAAGAAAATCTATTCTTTTATACAAGTTAACAAAAACAAGTTTTTTAATTTACTTATTTTTAAAAATTTATCAAATTTATTTCCAAAAAATATGTAATATTATTTTATTAATAAATAATTAAATAAATTAATTTTTTTTTTACTTGTATTACTATTGTATTAAAACAAAAAAGTACAAAACTTTAAATCACTTAACAAAAAGTAAAAATTAATTTTATATAATATATTGATATTTTTAAAATTTTATAATATTTTATGAATTATAAATTTTATTTTTTAACAATTATTAATTTATCAATAAATAGTTATGTTTTATATTTAACTGGATTACTATAAAAAATAAAATTTACTTTCTCTCAATTTTAGTCATTGTGCTTTTAGATTAGAATTGCATTTTCTTGTATATAAAATTTAATCATTAGCACTTATTTCAGCTTTATCTCCAACTCTTATAAATTTTTCAATATCTGGGATGTTTATAAAAAACATCCATATCCTATTTACTACGAAAAATTATTATAATTATAATAAATATCTTCGCTGACTTAATCTTAAAATAAGATATAAAAAATTAAACTAAATAATTACTTTGAAAAGTTAAGAATTTTATAAGCATATTTAATAAATATCTTAAACTATTATTGCCAAATTAAAAGTAGTTTTTATATTATCTTTTATCATTTAAATATATCTATTATTTAAAATATTTGAAGTTGTAATTATAATGATTCAAATTTGAATTATTTAATTATAAAAAAGTTTTTTTATGTTATACCTAATTGAAAAAAATTATAAAAAAGCTATTTACGAATTAAAATTTTATATATATGATCACTTCTTAAGTATTTATCTTGAGGGTTTATGCATGAATTTCAACAATTGGCTTGATTATCTAGTTAAAAAGAAAAAAGGAAACATTTTATTCTTTTTATTTTCCATTACTATAACTATAATAGGTTATTTCTCACAAATTAGATGGGTTAAAAAATATTGTCTTAATGAATTATCAAACTCAGCATGTATGCACATAAATATACGTTTGTATGGTATACCAATCTTAATATTTATCCTATGCATTTTTTTATTTTTCTTATTAAAATATAGAGCGTATATCAAAAAATTATTATCCTCTATTTCATTTTTAAGCATTCAATTTTTTAATTCATTTAAAAATAATTTTATAAAAACCTTTAATTATATCGATAATATGAGTGATAAAAGGAATTTTTATATCTCATTTTTAATAATTACTGTTATTTCTTTTCTAGTATTCAATGCAAAATTTTCATTTAGAATATTAGATCCTAGCAATGTAAATTGGATGAATTCAGGAGATTTAATCCAAAATTATTTAGGATGGTATACATATCAAACTAGTCAGCTAACTTTCCCTCTCGGAGTTCACTATACAATGAATTTTCCAATGGGTACCTCCGTTGGATATACAGATTCTTTACCCCTATTTGCTTTTATATTTAAATATATTTTACCTTCAGGTTATCAATATTTTGGATTTTGGCTAATTATTTGTAATTTCCTGCAAGCATGGATGTCACTACTAATTATTAGAGTTTTTAATCGAAATTTATTATTAACAATCATTTCTTCCCTTTTTATATATTTATTTCCAGTTTTTTTACATAGATATTTGCATATGAATTTAGAATGTCATTGGCTAATTTTAATTTCATTATATTTATATATAGCAAAATTAAATTTAAATTTTAAATTAAAATTATTTTCATTCATTTTGATAATATCTGCATGGATCCATCCATATATTAGCTTTTTGCTAACAATTTTTTATTCTTTCTTTCTATTCCAAGAATTTATCAATTCAAATTTAAAAATAAAAAATACTTTAAAACATTTTATAATTACCATATCTAGTGTGTTTTTGTCATTTTTTATTATTGGATATTTTCATATAGATGGTACCGCTGACTATGCATACGGATCGTTTTCAGCTAATATTTTATCATTTTTTAATCCGACATCAGAAGAGTTCTCAAATATTCTAAAAGTTATTCCAATAAATACATCTAAGTATGAATCTTTTAATTATCTTGGATTTGGCTTAATTATTTTATTTTCATCTTTATTGATAACAAATAAATTTAGCTTTTATTTTCTTAAATCTAAAAAAAATATAGGATTTCTTTTAAGTATTTTGGTCGCTATTTTAATTTCTTTATCCCCACATATTTCATTTGGGGAAAAAAAGTTATTTAGCCTTCCACTTACAAATGATATTTATAATATTTTATCAATTTTTCGATCTAATGGAAGATTTTTATGGCCAGTAACTTATTTATTGGCAATTTTGTCGTTATACAGTTTTTTAAAACTTGATTTTTCCAAAATCAAAAAACTATTTATTTTATCACTCCTTTTGATTATCCAAATTTATGACATAAACTATCTTATAAAAAATAGTTATTCTTTTGACTCAAAACCAAATTACGACCATGAATTATATTCAGTATTAAATTCATTTCTTAATGCAAAAAGAAATATAATTATTGGTTATCCAACAGGTAGTGAGAAAAATTATCATACTATAGAATATTTATGCGCACAAAAAAGATGTCAAACAAATGTTGGTTATTTAGCAAGAAATGATTTAAAGGCAGAAACTAAATTTTCTGAAATTATTTATAAAGAGTTAGAAAAAAGCCAATTGAAAGAAAACTATATATACTATTTTGATAAAATTTACTCAAAGACTTTTGAAAGTTCTTTGAATTCAGCTGAAAATTTTTGTAAAGAAACTCAATTCTACCATGTTTGTGTAAAAAAAGTTAATTAGCAAATCCAATTATCATAAATTATGTTTCTTCAATTCATTGATTTTTATAAAAATTTAAATTACTTTTGATTTTATAACTTTTCTTTGGGGCTTTTTATCCAGATATAAAAAATTTTATTTATAATTAATGAGTCTAAAATGCTAAAAAAAATAACCTATATCATTATCCCAGCTACTTTTGTTCTTCTGTGGTCGAGTGGATATCTTTTTGCAAATGTAGGACTAAAATACTGTTCCCCTTTTCTTCTTTTGACAATTCGGCTTTTAATAGCTAGTATTTTTATTGGCCTATTTCTCACAATTAATAAAATATCGACAAAAATTTCAGTGAAAGATTTTTTCCAAATCTTAGGAACAGGTTTTTTTCTCCAAACAATGTATCTTGGATTTATTTTTTTATCATTCGGGCAAAAAACATCACCGGGATTTATTGCAATTATTTTAGGTATGCAACCTCTTCTCACTTTATTTATAAGTTCTGAAAAAACAAATTTTCCTCAAAAAATTGGTATAATTTTATCAACAATTGGCTTAATTTTTACAGTTGCAAGTAATTTAATAATTGGCAGCACAAACTACCTAGGTATATTTTATGCATTAATATCTCTTATTGGAATAACTTTTGGGAGTATTTTTCAGAATAAATATAGTTCAAATGTTTCTTTATACGTTAAATTATTTATCCATTACTTGGGAAGTTTTTTAGTTATAGGATTTCTTACTTTATTTATTGAACCTATATATTTTATCTATAACTTAATGTTAGTATTTTCAATCTTCTGGATTTCAATAGTTGTTTCAGTATTCGCTGTTATTTTATACTATAATCTATTAAATTCTGGTAAATTAGTAAAAACAACTAGTTTACTTTATTGTGTACCTATTTTAACTAGTATTTTCGATTATATTTTCTTTAAAGGAATTTTTTCAATTGCATCAATAGCTGGAATGTTCCTAATTGTTTTAGGTTTAATGCTAATTACTAAGAAATACTCAAATCAAGAAAATATTAAATTAAAAAAATTGCTTGAAAATTTTATTTAATTTCAAATTCTTGGATCTCTCCATTTAAAAGCTCTGATACATATTTTTGAAAATCAACCTCAGAGAAAAGAATTTTGGAATTAGTTTCAATGGATAAATTTTGGAATTTATTTTTGTTTTTAAAATAGTCTTTTAAATATAGTATTGAATAATTACTTTTTTCATCTATATTTATAAAATTTAATATTAAATTTTCTTGAAATTTAGCCATTTTAACCTTATTCTTTTTAAAAGAAAGAAAATAATTTATAGAATAAATATTGTTCTGTATTTTTTCACTATCAATGAAGTAATAATTATTTTCTTTCATTTCATCAAAATTTAATTCATTATCAAAATGAATAACATACTCATTTTTATTATCAGATAAAGTATTTATTATACTGTTAATATCATTAACAGATAATACAATTTTATCTCCAAATTGTACTTGCAAGTGTTGATTTTCTTCTGAATCAAAATATTTTTTAATATATACATAGTATTTTTTTAAATTTATATCTTCAAGTTCAATTTTTAAAGAATTATTAAAATCTAAATCTGTTGAATAGAATTTTGAAAATATAACTTTTTTAATCTCTAAATTAAAATTGTTAATTATTAAATTATCAATACTTTTATTTTTATCATAATTATTAATAGAAACATAAAATTCTTTATCTATAGAATCAGTTTGTGTGAAATTTAAGATATAGCTATCATTTCCTTCACCTCCATCTAATTCGGCTTTTGAATAATAGCCAAAAAAGTTTAGGAATGATTCATTAAGATAATCTTCCGAATCTACATTTTTTCTATTAGAGTTCATATCAATTGAAATAGAGTCATTTCCTTGATTTCCCCAAATTTTATCATATCCTCCATTCCCAATTAATAAGTTATCATATTGATTTCCTATTATTTCATTATCTAAAGTTGTTCCTATTGCATTTTGCACATTATCAATAAGTTTTACTTCTTTATTTTCTTTTGATAAATCAATATTACTAATTTCTTTAAACATAATTGTATCTAATTTATGATAATCAGAATAATCTGAATATAAGTTGCCATTCTGACCAAAATACTGATTACCGGCACTATCTCTAATAATTAAATGCTTATATTGTTCAGACAGAAAGTAGTCATTTAAAGCTGCAATTTTAATAAATTTATTATTTTCAAAATATCCTATATCCAAATTATTTGAATTTTTTATAGTTACCAGATTTTTAATATCAGTGACTAGAACATCATGTTTTTGTTCATTAGATGCATCAAAATTATTTATAATTTTAAATGTAGGATTATTTTCACTAAGATCTTTTTTATTTATAATATACTGATCAGAGCCCTCTCCTCCAACTAAAATATCATACCCTTCACCGGGTAATAGAATATCATCACCAGAACCTCCTTCAATTTCATCATTGCCATTATTACCAAAAAGAAAATTATTTAATTCATTTCCAAAAATTTTATCATTTCCATGACTACCCATTACATTTTCAATATTTTTAAAAATTGGAAGTCCTAAAGAAGATTTTTTACTATTTAAAGAAACAGTGACATCTTTGTTCTTTATTCCCTCTAAACTAATAGTATCAATGCCTAAACCTCCATCAATAAACCCTTTATCTTGCTTCTCTGATTTTAATAGATCATAAAACTCAACAATGTCATCTTTTTCTCCACCAATTAAATGAAGCATATATGTCGATGGATGAATATTAAATAAATTATTGTTATTTTGATCAGCAATAATAGTATGGATCATATTTCCATGTTTACCCTGATCACCATAGCCAAGTAAATATAAATTAGCCTGTTTATTTAATGGTATAGTAGCTAATTTAGCTTCTTCTTCACTTGATAATTCAGCGATTTGCTCAAGCATATGTTTACTTGAAGAGGGGCTTGGACAAGGCACGGTGTTATTTGAGTATTGAACACTTCCATGTGAATAATAATTTCCAGTTGGTGCAGCAGGTATTCCTGCAAATTTTTTCTCAAGTATATCTCTGTTTAAATAAACAGCATTGTAATGTCCTTCTAATAAATTATTTTTACTCGCATGATTTCCATTCACATATATATTATTTGACAAACATAAATGACTTTCGCTATCAAGCCTTTTTCCCGATTTTTTATTTGATGCACAAGCTCCATATCCACAACCGGTAATTATTTCTTCAAAAGTGTAAGGAATATATAGATCTAAGTCAGGATAAATAAATTTTTTAAAAAAGAAATTTATGCTTTCATTTTTTGTTCCAAGTGAGGAGAAAAACTCCTTATTTTTTTCTCTCAAAATATTTGGTATTATTTCAGTTTTAAGTTTAATCGTTTCTATTCTGGTGATATATGCAGGATCCTCCGTTTTATCATATTGGCCAAAAAAACTTAACATTGATTTGACTGTGATATCTTCTTCTTTGAATCCGAGCCTTCTTAGTTCCTGTGAAGTTCTTACAGCATTATAAGTTCCTTGGGAAAACATAATTGTATATCCAATTGCTGCCCCAATTGGACCAGATTTTGCTGATAATGGCAATAAAATTGCTGTTCCAATTGAACTAGCTGCCCTCGCAGTAGTAAAACTTCCATTAATAATATAATCAATTTTTTGATTATAATCTTTTGAACTTCCTGCTGCTTTATATAAATCAACTGCTTGCCATACATCTAATCCAGCAGAAGCTAAATTTAATCCTACCTGAGTGCGGCTTATATTGTTGAATGCTTTTGAATGCTGTAACCAGAAAGAATTTCCTTTTGAAAATTTTATTAAATCCAAAACGAGATCAGCATTATTAACTGTAAAATTTGAACTTTCTCTTATTCCATCTAATATCATTCCGTGCTGAAATGATGAGGTTATATTTTTTAAGGTACTCGGAGTATTCAAAAGAGTCATAAAAATATTATATTTATTTGTTACACTAGTTAATGTATCAATACCTTTAAATGAATATTTAGCAAGTTTTTTAAATGGCTTGTTATCTTCTTGATCAATTAATATAGAAGATTTACTACTGTTATTTTTTGCGTCTTCATCAGAATCACTGCTATTAAAGTTTAATGAAGATTCTGAACTATTTAAACTAAATTTAACACTACTAGAAGAATCTCTTCGCTCAATATTCACCCTATTATAATAATCTTTAATCTTATTTAAAACATCATTAAATTCACCTAATTCTTGAGTTTTTTTACTTAATAAATTTTTAAAAACGCCATTAAAATGATTGAGTTTTTTTAAATTATTTGGTTCGATTAAGTCAACTATATTTGATGTATTAATAGTTAAATAGTCATTACTTCCTTTTCTTATTACATAAATTTTATCACTGTCATTTGCATATTCATATAAACCTAACTTACTTTTTGAAAGTTCATTACCTTGCTCATCAATTTTAATGGTACTTTTTCTAATACTTATGATGTCAATAGATATTCCTAACTTTTGCAAACTCTCCATTAATTCTTGTGTGTAAGTAACTAAATTTTTTGTATCACTTGCATCGTTCGCAGGGTTACAGCTTATAATATCAATATAATCTATTACTTGATTTTTATTTTTCTCGGTAAAATCAAGTAATTTATCTGCCAAATCTTTTGCAGATAAATTACCAATTTTCACTGACTCATTATCTTTTTCAGCATGACCTACAAGATAAAAATTTACTTTTTCATATTCTTTATTATCAATATCATTTAGTTCTAAAGTATCTAGTTTGACTAATGAAGTTTTTTTGAATTCACCAAGTTTCTTTTTATGAATTAGCTCAGCTGCATTTAAAATATTTTCATCATTTGAAACAGGTAAAATAACTTTTCTTAAACCAAAAGTATCAAAATCTCTTGACTTACTTCTAGTAGCCCAGGAAGAATTAACATCTTCTTCAGTTGCATTTGTAAATTTATTATTTTTTAATGAAAATTCAGTGACAGTTTCAACAACTCTATTTTTATAAAAATTTCCTTTTTCAGAAAGAAATTCTGGAAACAAGTTTTCTTGTGTTTGTGAAAAAACTCCAGGTCCCGAAGTTTTTACAGTTATTCTATAATCAGGTAATAATGAGTCTTTTCTATATCCTTGAATAAAGTAATCAACATCAGATTCGGAAAATTTTAATGGTAGCTTATATTTTTTCTTTTCTGTAACTTTAATATATTCCTTATCAAACGAGAAAAATTCTTTAGGATTATTTACTTCAAATGAATTTAATTTTGCATAGTTACGAATAATATTATTTTTTATATCTTCTATCCAATCATTATTACTTACTTTTGCATGCGCAGCAATAAAACTATTAGAATCTTCAGCAGCTTTAAACTCACCAGGTCTAATAAGCACATCGCCTAATTTTACAAAAACATCTTCAACATTGTTTAAATTTTTTATATTATTTAGATTACTTCTGAAAGTACTCTTAAACTTAGATTTTGTAACTGTTGTTAAATTACCATCATAGTCAAAAGATTTTAAAGCTCCATTTTTATATTTATGATCTACTTTTCTAGTTGGAGATAAAAATTTAAAATGGTTAAAAATTTGTTCACAGTATGCCAGAGAAAGACTTCTAAAACGTTTAGAAAAACTTTCATCTCCATTTAATTTATCATTATGTTCAATAAAATTATTCAACGGTTTTATAGCAGGTAAAACATCTATATCAGAATATAATCCACCAAACTGTCTAAGTAATTCAACTCTTACACTGTCACCTGCTGCAGCAAAATTTCCTCTTAATAGTAACTCTTGATCATAAATATCCAATAATTCCAATTTACTTTTTACATTTTTTAAATCTTCAAATTCTATATTTGGAAATTCTTGTTTTAATTTAAGACTATCTAAGTTAAATTGATTTTTTCTTTCATGTATTAAATCAGTATTTGTTTTATTTTTTTTATAAAGTGTTTTTTCAATATAATTCAATCTTTCTAAATCATAGTTAGCTGTTTGCTTTTTTTGTCTCAATTTTACTAATTTTTCAAAAAGATCATTTTGGAGGGCAATATATTTATCTGCAAAAATATTTTGATATTTGTCATCATTTTTATATTCTACCAAAGAATAATCAAGATATTCTTTGATTTTTTTATTAGTTTCAAACGTGAATAAATTTTCTGAATCATACCATATTTTTACTTGATAGTCTGGATTCATTTTAGCCCAAATTTTGACATAATCTTTTTGAACTTCACCTAATGGTCCACCTAACCATACAAAATGTAAAATCTTTGGTACAGGTTTTGCTGTTTTTAAGTAATATTTTTCAAGATTATCTAGTAATGCATCATATTTTTTTAAATACTCTTTATTTTCTCCAATGTATCTTGGTTCTGGAATTTTTTTAAGTAATTCTAAAATTAATGAATACTTTTTTTCATCATTATCTATACTTTCAGGTTCAGAAAATTTACTCAATACTTCCTTTATTTTTTCTAAATCTGAAATATTCATCTCATTTAGTATTCTATCTAAGCCATTGAGATAAAGACTAGAAAATACATTTACAGTTAGATTTTGGTTTTTTTCATAGAGAGCATAATTTGAAGTTAATGTTTTTGATTCATTAATTGTTTTATTACTATCTTTACCACCTCCACAACTATTCATACTAATACTTATTAATGTCAATAACGAAAATTTATTTATCAATTTAAATTTTTTTTTCAATTTTTTTTCCTTGCAATAAGAAATACCATTAAAGTATTTAAAGACTATAACTATAATTTTCTTTGTTTATGTTTTTTAAAAAATTTGTCAATACATTTTATTAAAATATTATTTTATTTATTTTTTTAAATATTTATCTGTTAAAAAGTATATTTACAAAAAGCTATTTGTATTGGAGCTAATAGATATTTTCATTTAAATAAAATTAATATATTGAAAATTTTAAATTATATTTTTTTTGTATCATTTTTGTTGCATCATTTCATGCTATATTAATAATTTTTAATAATTACTCTTTTTGTCCAAATTTCCAAACAAGACCTAAAGGTATTAATTCATGCCTTGAATAGAATGGGAAAATATTTTTGTTCTGTGAAAACATACCTATTTGTTTTTTTCTATAATAGCCATCAACTGGCCAAACATAGTTTCCATATAGAACTGTCCCATTTTCTGGAGCTGTGGCATATACTTCTGCCCCAGCACTAAAAGTATTTGGTAACATACCTTTGGGATAAATACTTTCTGGATAGAATCCAAGTGTAACACTATGCTTATTGAATAAAGAAACAGTTGGTTCTTTTGCTTCTAAAGTTAAATAAAATCCTGATTGCTCTTGCTTATTTTTAACATGTTTCACTTTAAATATGTAATCGGCTCCTTTATTTGTCAAAGGAACACCCAAGACAGGTGTTGAAGGAAACTGAATAAAACCTGAGCAACCTAAATTATAGCAAGATTTATCGGAATAATTATCAACACTAGCATAAATAAAGATACTAGTTGCCGGTAAAGTTGTAAAATATTTACTAGCTAAAATACCAAATTCAACACTGTATCTAGTTTTATTTTCTCCAGTATAGAGTAACCAAAATTGATCTAAAGAATGATCGTCTTGATTATCTGAAGCTACAGCTTGTGACTGAGGCCCTTTGAAATAAGCTTCACCGTGATCTTGATTTAAATAAATAATTTTATTTTCTGGAGTAACACCTACTTGCCAAGAGTATCCTGCTGTACTGTCAGAATTAGAATTCAATTCAAGCAAATTATTTTCAGTTAATGCTATTTTCAAACTACTTTCAGAGTTCACTATTACATCTGTAGGACGGATTATCCCTACACTATTTTCCGGACATTGCTCTGCTGCATTGAAAGCAAATAAATGACCAGATTTCTGCAAAGAATTTCTTGAATTAATATTATTAAATTCGATTAAGAGTTTTTGACCTAATTCAGGATTATCAATTAATGAAGGTTGTTCAATAAAAGGTATACAATCTACAGTAAAGTCTTTATTTTTAAACGTTTTTAATATATGCACTCTATTATAGTAACTAACAATTTTTTGTTGCCTTTCAATTACTTTACTTGATCTCCCATTTTGAGCTGTTAATTGATTAGTATAGTTTGCAATACTTGTTGCTATAGAATTTTGATTATCAAGCACTTCAAAATCTATTGAATCAGCAAATATTGGGGTAAATGAAAAAATGTTCCACACAATAATAAATATTCTAATATTTTTTTGCATATATTTTCCTAAAAATTGTTTAAATTCGATTAACCTTGACTTTCTAGCAAAGACAAAGAATTTATCCAAGAAATTTTTCAAATTTTATAGTCAAAAATTTGTTTTAAGAAAATTTATTAAAAATATAAATTAAATCAATTTAACTTAAAGTTGATTTTTTGACAATATGAACAAAAATTAAACTTTTTTAATTTATTATACATTAGAGCATGATTAAGTTTAATTTTTATAAAAGAAGCAATATGAAAATTGTTAAAATAGTTATATCTATTATATTTATAATCTATTACTTACAAAGTTCAGCATTAGAGTTAAATAACTTTCCATTAAAATTAACAAACGACAAAAATCAAATATCTACTATATTTTATAAAAGACAAGAACCTTTAGAGGACAAAACGAAAATCTGTGTTCTTTTGCCTAACGTTCTAGATAAATACTGGTGGGCTGTAAACTACGGCATTTCCGATGAGTCATCTCATTTAAATATTGAAGCTGATATTTTTGACGCTGGAGGATATGATAATTTAGCTAAACAAAAAGAACAATTTAAATATTGTATTAATCAAAAGTATGATGTTATTATTTTATCTGCAATAAATTCTACCAAATTGAATGACGATATTACCCTTGCAAAAAATGAAGAGATCCCAGTTATTGATCTAATTAACGGCGTTGATTCTAATGATATAGCAGCTAGAGCTTCTCTCAGCTTTTATGAGATGGGGGCAATAACAGCCAAGTATTTACTCGCTGAATTAAAAACAAAACCGAGAAAAAAGTTAAAAATAGCTTGGTTTCCTGGTCCTAAAGATGCGACATGGGTGATTGAAGCAGATAAAGGATTTATGGAAACATTAAAAGAATATCATAAAAATATTATCAATGCCGGTTTTGGTGCCACTGATAAAGAAGCACAGGCCGATTTAGTGAGAAATTTTCTGCTAAAAAATCCTGATACAAATTATTTAGTAGGAAATGCTGTAGCTGCAGATATTGCTGCAAAATATTTTAAAATTAATAAGAAAAAAACTAAAGTTCTTTCTTTTTATATGACAGAAAGTATTTATGAACATATTATTTCGAATGATATCCTCGCAGCTGCTTCTGATTTTCCAACAGTTCAAGCAAGAATCTCGATTAATTTGGTTAAAGAAATTATTGACAATAAAGCAAAATTTATGCAGATTAGTCCCTTTCCTAATATGATAGATAAAGCAAATATCATGCAAATAGATAAAAGTATGATATTACCTCCAGATGATTATCACTATAAAATTAAAGATTTGAAGTAAAAATAACTAATTTTTACGAATTATAATTAAATTTCTTTAAATTGATATTGCTTGAAAATTCAAATTTAAGAATTTTAAAAAAAGATTTCTATAAAAAAAATATTAATAGGTCAATTTAAAAAAAAATTGACAATAGTTTTTTAATGATAATATAATTCAATAAATTTTACCATTTATGATATTTACAGGGAGATACCATGCGCCTAAAACTAACTTTATCTGTTCTATCAACTTCTATTTTGTTTCCTTTTTCGTCCTATGCATTAGCAGCAAAGTATGAATTGGATCCTGTACATACAAAAGTAGAATTCGGTGTACGTCATCTAGGCATTAATACTGTTAAAGGTGAATTTAAGAAATTTTCAGGTACTATTGAATATGATGCGAAAAATCCACAAAACACAAAAGTAAAGGCTGAAATTGATGCTAGTTCTATAGACACTGGCAATGAAAAAAGAGATGAACATGTAAAATCTGCAGACTTTTTAGATGTGGCAAAATTTGGAAAAATTACTTTTGTTTCAAAAAGTGCAAAAATAAATGGAAAAAATGGCTTAAAAGTAACTGGAGATCTCACAATTCATGGAGTAACAAAATCTGTTGTTCTTGATGTTACAGATATTGCAGGACCTGGTTTAAGCCCTTTAGATAAAAAGCAACATCTTGGCGGTTCTGCTTCAGTAAAAATAGTTCGTCAGGACTATGATATAAAATGGAATGGTGGTGGTATGACTGGAATTGCTGGTGAAGCTGCTGTAGGTAATGATGTAAAAATTCAAATTGATCTTGACTCAATCGAAGTCCCATCTGCAAAATAGTCTTATATAAAAGTAATTTTTAAAGACTTTTAATATTTTTATGTTAATTTTCAATATATAAGGCCTTTTAATTTATTTTGCCTACCAAAAAATAGTTGCATAAAAAGAATATTATTTAGAAATAACTTTGCTTTATTTTAGAAAAAAGTGTAAGCAGTTAATACTTTTATAAAAGTTATTAACTTCACCAATATTCTTGTTTTTTACAATTAAAAATTAAATTTGGAGTTTAAATGAATTTAAAATCTAGACGTGAATTTCTTAAATTAACAACTCAAACATCAGTAAGCATGGCAGGTTTATCCCTGTTACCTAACAGCATTCTTAATGCATTAGCTTCTCCAGTACCAAAGCGTACTGGAACAATTAAAGATGTTGAACATATTGTTATTTTCATGCAAGAAAACAGATCATTTGATCATTATTTTGGTACCTTAAGAGGGGTTAGAGGTTTTGGAGACCCCCGAGCTATAACACTTCCCACAGGATGTCCTGTCTGGTACCAACCAAATGCCGATCAGCAAACACATACTCTCCCTTTTGCATTCAATTCTAAAGAAACAAACTCACAATGGTTAGACAATTTAGATCACTCTTGGAAAGAATCGCAAAAAATATGGCAACAGCATGATTGTTGGATTGAGAAAAAAAGCCCATATACAATGGGGTATTTTTCTAGAACTGATATCCCATTTTATTACGCTCTCGCAGATGCATTTACAATTGGCGATGCTTATTACTCCTCAATATTTGGTCCCACAGACCCCAATCGACTTTTTTTATTTACTGGAACAAGTGGATTATCAGTAAATGCAGAAGGAGAACATGTTGTACATAATAAAGATGATGGAAATGAAACTGCAAATATGGATTTAGATAAAGTACCATATGCAAGTTACACATGGACAACATACGCAGAAAGGTTACAAGCTGCAGGAATTTCTTGGAAAGTATATCAAGAATACGATAATTATGGAGATAATGCCCTTGCTTATTTCAAAAATTTTAGAAATCTAGATAAAAACTCAGAACTATATAATAAAGCAAGAACATGGGTTAAAGGCTCAAATTCTGAAAATGCTTCTAATTCTAATGCGCAATATTTAGTTGATGCATTTGCCGCAGATATTGCAAATGGAACTTTGCCACAAGTTTCTTGGATAGTTGCACCAACACGATTTTGTGAACATCCAATTTGGCCTCCTGGATATGGTGAATCATTAACATCGAGGCTGCTAGAAGTTCTTGCAAATCATAAAGAAACATGGGAGCGCACTGCTTTTATAATTAATTATGATGAAAATGATGGATTTTTTGATCATATGCCTCCTTATACATTACCAATAAATTCTAGATCAGGAATAAGTACTATTACTAACAAAGGAGAAATTTATAATGGTGAGCCCTTAGGCTTGGGTATTCGTGTTCCTTTGCTTATTATTTCACCATGGACTAAAGGTGGATGGGTTTGTTCAGAAGTATTCGATCATACTTCTATTATTAGGTTTCTAGAAAAAAGATTTGATGTTTTTGAACCTAATATTTCACCTTGGCGGAGAGCTTTGTGTGGAGATTTAACTTCAATGTTTAATTTTAAAACACCTGACATTTCATGGCCCAAAAATATTCCAAATACTAATAATTTAATTGAAAAAATAGATGAAATGAAAAAGCTTAATTCTCCGAGTATTCCTAAAAAACAGCAATTGCCAATTCAGGAAAAAGGAGTGCGTCCAGCAAGATCGCTACCTTATAAATTACTCGTCAATGCCAAAATTGATTATAAGAAAATGAATATTAACATTATATTTTCAAATTTAGGAAAAAATTCGGCTGGTTTTTTTGTATATAATATGCTGAAGAAGTGTAGTCCTAAGAATTATACTCTTGGAGTTGCAAAATCAATAATTGATACTTGGGATGAAAAAGACTTCTCAAATTCAATATATGACTTTAATATCCATGGGCCAAATGGTTTTTTTAGGAAGTTTAAAGGATTGATTAAACAAGTTGAAGAAAAAGATTTCTCAGTCCCTGAAGTTTATCTAAACTATTTAGGAAATGAATTGCTATTCATTTTAAGAAATACAGGTAATAAAGCATGCACTTTTTATATAATTGACAATTCCTATGGGAATAACCCAA
Organism: Pigmentibacter ruber; assembly: GCF_009792895.1. NCBI lineage: Bacteria > Pseudomonadati > Bdellovibrionota > Oligoflexia > Silvanigrellales > Silvanigrellaceae > Pigmentibacter > Pigmentibacter ruber. The sequence continues at coordinate 363,877 of NZ_WSSC01000002.1, read as the reverse complement.
TCATTATAAAAGTACCAGCGCAAAATATTATTAAAAAAAGAATTGACCTTTTGTTTAGTTATAATTGGTATGATTTTTCTGTTACTGTAAACAATGATAACTACTTTCTTAGACAATTTTCTGGCCACATCGAAAATGGTTTACCAAGCATTAGCGATCCTGCGATGAGTTAACTTGTCTTAATTAGAAAATATATTTATATTCTTAAAAGACTTATTTGCAGTTCATATCAATAAAGTTTTTTAAAGTAATTGCTTCATTAGATTTATTTGTAACCTTTGTCCCATCTCCACCATTATCATTTAATAATATCACTTCTTCGTAACTACCATTTGGATTTGCTTTTCTTGCTGAGTAAACAACTCCTGGTCCATCGACTGGTGCCATTTCACGCAAAAAAGGACCACGTTGGGAATCAGCTATGGTTTTTTCTAAGTCACCTGTTATCTTTACTTCTTTTGTATATTCATTTTGAATGTTACCAGCTGTTGTAGTAATAACTACTTTATTGTTAAACATGGAGTTTTTATAAATTTCACATTTTGTCGAAGTACTATAAAAAGGCGCTACAAATCCTGAATTTGTTGTTTTTATTAACACTGGCCCAATATAAGGAATAATAGAAGCGGCAAATGAATAAGAAGAAATTAATAGTGTTGAAAGAGATAATAGTTTTAGCATGTGCATAACCTCATATTTATAGTTAATTTATTGTTTAAATTTATTAATTTATTTTTTACTTATTGTAAACAATTTTTCTATATTTTTCATTTATAATTTATTCATTATTATTCGATAAAATATGAAAATTTTAAAACTGAAATGGGGAAAATATTGAACTTTTATTTTTATGATAAAATGTAGACTTGCTTTTATTAAGTTAAAAAATGAGTTAAAAGTAAAAATTATAATTTCGATTATTTTTTTTAGCTACATTATTATATTTTAGAATTATTTTAATTTTTAAAAACTGAATAAAATAATCCATAATTTTTTTTACATCAACTGTACAAGAAACTTTTTCTACATTTTTAAAATCTGAATTTTATCTTTATTGAAGTTATTTAATTTCAATATAACCTTTTTTTATTTTTCAAAAATAACTCCAATTTCAATTAATATATTAAATTACTATCGCTTTACTTTTCCTCCAACATTACCTATTTTATAGCCAAGATTTTCAAATGGTTTGTTACTATTCCAAGGAATCTTTATTTTTTTCGTGAGTGAACCTGGCGCTGGCAATTAAAATATTAAAGAATTTGAAGCATGATGTTTAATTTTACCATCATTTTTGTAATTTATTTGATTAATATACCCATAAAATACATGAACATTTTCAAATTTTTCTAACAAAGAAATTACTTTACTTCCATCTTTAGTCGCCCAATCCCAAGCAGGAATTAAATCGAATAAAGGTCTATGCGTGAACACGACAAGTGGTTCTTTTGGATTTAATTTACTAAGTTCATTTTTGATCCATTTAATTTGTACCTTCCCACTAGAAGAGGTTGGATCTGAAACATTATCCATTGTGATAAAGTTAATCCTGATCTATAGCTTTTTTTAAATGTCTTATCAGAAAAAGGATTTATTTTATTATCTTTGAATCCCAAATGAATATCTGATAATTGTAAAAAGAAAAAATCTGCTTCTAGGGCATTTGCATTCATACCATTTCCAATTAATTCTTTGCCAAATAATCCCGATGCGTAGACAAGCCTTATTTTACTTGCAAAATTAATAAATTTTCTTCTGCTTTTATTTTTAATAATCATTCTTGTCTCAAAAATAGAAATAAAATTAATGTATTTTTTAAAAAAAACTATGTTACTCAGTAATGTCAAAATTATAGCACTAAAAAATCTACCTAAATGGCTAGGTAAATAAACTCTATCATAAAAATAAATGATTAATTTAAACTATGAAATAATATAATGACTTTTAACAAATTCTTTCCTTACAATAAATTCAATGTCAATAAGAAAAAAATATTATTTATTATATACTTAATTTTTAAATTTAATTATTCAATGGCAGATTGGCAACATCATAATTCATTTTTAATAGGAGAAAGAGCCGCTGGAATGGGTGGTGCTTATACAGCAATTTCAAATGATCCTTCTGGAATTTACTATAATCCAGGAGGTGTCGCATTTACAAAAAATACTGAAATTAGCTTATCAACAGTAGGTTATTTTATTGAAGATATTAAAGTAGATTCTATTTATGGATTTTCCGACTACCAATATGAAATAAAAAACTCTGACATTATTAGTGGATTTTTTGGTTTTACGAACAAATTTACTTTATTTGACGAAGAATTTTTTTGGGGAGTAGCCATCTATGTCCCCGATCATACTAATATTATTACTAGCCTTAATTTTAATTCACCGAGTTATATTAATAATATTTCTATTAAAAGATATATAGTTAATAGCAGAGAAACAGGAAATGAATCTAATTATCAAATCTCCCTTTCTAAATTAATTCGCGAAGACCTAGGTGCAGGAATTGCTCTAGGGGTCTTTAATATTCAACATAATGAAATTAATACAAATAATTTATTATATAATTATGCAGATAATTCAAATTTATATTATGAAGATGATAATATTAATGTTAGCAGTTACTATATTAGAGGAATAAACCTTAATCTTGGTCTTTTATATAAATTAACTGAATATTTATCTATTGGTTTTGCAGCTAACTTTAAATTCCCAATTTTCCAAAATTCTTCGGAGCAGACATTAGATAGTTTATATGTCCTCAATCCAGATGGCACTCCTTATACGGGAGGAGCATATACTTTTAATGGTCTTTATTCAGATAGATTATCTAGTGATACAAATAATACAGTTGTTAAAATAATGCCAATTCGCTTTTCTTTAGGAATAGCATATAATGTAACAAAAAATATAATATTTTCTTTTGATACAAGTTATATTACGGGTACAAGTTCAAGAATTGATAAACTCAGTTTAAAACCTGTTTTTAATTATGCTTTAGGAAGTGAATTCAAAATATTAGATCAATTTTCAATTCGCCTAGGGTTATTTACAAATAATTACGCTGGTTCTAGTTTTGCATCTGAACAAATTATCAACGCAGATTTTATTGGATTATCTACTGGATTAGCTTATACAAATGAAAACAAAACAACTTACAGTTTAACTTCAGTATATCAAAGAACATCTTCTGCGCAATATTATAATACTAATTTAGCTGCACAAGGAAGATATCCTAGTGTTTCTTGGTACTCAGTAGCTATACTTGCTGGTGTTTCAAGTTCTCTTTAAAGAAAAAATAAAATATCCTTGAATTATATTTTTTTATTTTATATTTTAAATAATAATTTACATAAATTATTTGTGTAAATTATTATTTAAAATATATTATGCTAGGATTATTATAAAAAATGCCAAACTACCTAAAAATTAAAAATTTAGATAACTCTGAGTTTAGAAATAACTCAATGTGCAAAAATAATCAATTAGATCAAGATAAATTCATGAATTGGATTGAATCACCTAGCTATTCATTTGTTATATTATTCTTCAAATTTATAAAGGAAGACTTTTATCAAACAGGGGATCTTTCTTTTTTCAAAACCTACTTTGAAGATAACTGTAAGGAATTTCAAAATTATTTAGTTAATTTACAAGAGATCAATACGACTATAGTAAAAAATAGTTATATATCTTCAGATTTAATGCGTCCTGCAAAAGAAATGCATCAAAAACTATTACAAATGAAAAATAATATCTCGGACTTAGAAAGGCAAGAACTTGAAATTAGTGATGAAATGAGAGAAGAATTTTCTTTTGAACAAAGAAGATTTCAAATGTTCAGTGAAAATACTGTAGGAAAATATACACCAGATTTAAAATCTTTGCTTTCAAGCTATGATACCTTAGGACAAACGAATGATTTAACAAATTTAGATGCAATCATAAAAAGTAAAAATGGTTTTGAATTATTAGATACTTTTTTTTCATCGGATGACGGAACAGAACTTGAAGGTGTAGATAGGGCTTCTGCTTACTTACTTCGTTTTACACATTCATTATACGGCTCGCTTCAGGATCAAAATATAGTTATTCAAACAAGTTATTGCCACTTTCAAAAAGAATTTTCTTTCTATAATGAATTAGAAAAAGATTTACGACAATATAATTCAGATAAGAAAGGGTGTTATTTTTATTTTATCCATGAAGTAAATAACTTGAAATTAAACTATGGCTTATTTGTTTATTATAAATTCAAAAAAATGCAGCTTTGTTTTTATCATCCCAACCGAGGGATAACTGAATTATCATGTACAGAACTCCCAAAATTTAAAACCATACTTGAAAAAATATTTAAAAAAAATGGAGACAATTACTGTTCATTTAGAATATTTTTACCCCTAAAAGATAAAAATACTCTAATAGGTAAAGAAGAACTCATATCAGCAACATTATTTACAGTTGTAAAACAATCTGCATATTCTTATAAGGAGTTCATACAAACTCAAAAATCATTTTTTTTATCAAGTGAACAAAAATCTATTCTAAACTACTGCAATGAAATTTTAACACAATCAGCAGATGAAGATGGAATTATTTTTGTTGTTACATTATTCTATTCCAAGTTTTCTGATTTTATCTTTAAAATAAAATCAAGTAATCTTCAAGTTCAAAATAAATCCTTTTTTATCTTTTTCTTGATTAATTATTTAACAAGATTCAATAATTTGGCTAATAAACAACTTAATACCTTAGAGATTGGGTTAGGAACAGATAAATTATCTGACTATGTTTTAGACTTTTTTAATAGTAAAAATGAAAGAAAAGATTCTTTAAGTCAAAAAACAATTACTTCTATTTTTCTAGAAGTTTACAGAAATGTTTGTAAAGTAGACCATAGAATTCCTTTTTCTAAATACTTTCAAAATATTAAATTAAGCACAAAACAATCAGAACTTTTTCTTAAGCTTTTTGAAAGTTTTGATATTGATATGAAAACCACTCTTACAGATTGGAATCGTCAAGCAGTTATCTATAATGAAAGATACCTTTCTGGAAGAGCTGATAGTAAATATATTCAAAATTACACCATTGATTGCATTGGAAAAACTCCAACACCAAGCACTAAAGTTCCAACTATTGAGGAATTAAAGAATCACTTTGCCAATTCTACTCAATGCCAAGATACAAAATTCATTGAATTTTGTCTGGGCGTTTGCAATCAGACACATTTCTTTGGATTGGGGCATTTACTAGTTGCTCACTTTAATATCAATCATAATATTTTAATAGGATTAAGTAAAAAATATATTTATATCCAAAAAATTGCAAAAAATAACTACGATTTTATGATTCTTTTTTATATTGATCAATACGAAAGAATTGGTGAAGAAACTAGTAAACTTAATAGATTAAAAGATCCTATTTACTTCAGTTATGTTTTTATGCTAGATACAGAAGATCCTCAACTTATTGCAAAAAATATTCGAGTGGGATTTCTTAGTAAAACTAAAAATACACCATTAAACATCACTATTAAAAACCAGATAATAGATGCTTTTAAAGATGACATGCTGCATGAGTTTTATGCCGGTAAAAAGACAAATCTTTTGATTATTTCATAAAATTAAAATAAATGTCCCTTCTTTATAAAGTAATCAATCTATTGTAGAATTAAATAATACAATATTGCTTTATTTAAAGTTTTTACTATCTTTAAATTTTCAACTATATTCTTTTAATGGAGAGTAATATGAAATATCTATTAGTTATTTGCATTTTTTTTATAACAAGCTGCATTCATTTACAAACAATAAAAGTTATTGGCTTTGATAAAGAAAAAAACACAGTTACATTTATGGGTGAAGAATGGAATACCAAAGAAGAATATCAAAAAGAAGCTAATTTATATTGTAAGAAGCAAGCCAGTTTAATCAAAATGAATCGGGTGGCTGAAGGAACAAAGACCACAGTTGAAAGTGATAAATTTAATAATTCAACAAGTGCCAAAACTGTACCTATCATTCGCTATCAGTACACTTTTAAATGTGATTAAATAAAAATTTTATTAAATTTATTTTAAAAATTAAGGATGTTTTTTAAATTTGTTTGCAATACCATTATATTAAAATATTATTCTCAATTTTGCTCTAGCACTGGCTCACATGAAATTAAAAAATACAATATAAATCCAAATCAGCAAGCATTGATTTAAATTCTGAAAATAATGCTCGAACTCCAAAGGAAAATGCTGTAAACTTACTCAATCAAATTCCGCTTGAAAGATTATTAACAAGCAAAGAACCAGGGCATGGAACTTTTTTATAGAACATGTGTAAAAGAAAATATTTTTAATTATCTAAATAATAATATTCTTCCTAATAACTATACATTATGTGAAGAAAAGACTTTAGAAATTGATAAATCTTTTTCTCTTAAAGTATTTTAAAATTATGTAATAAGAAACAACTGTATTTGCCAAAAAAATTTTAAACTTTAAGACCTAATTAATTAAGAGAAATTAATAATTTTTTATTTTATTGACAATTTATACAAAAAATAGTAATTCATAAATAGTTTCAAAGTTTAAGTCCTTACATTCTTTGAAAATCAAAAGATAGATATGCGTTTATATTTAAATAAAATTGGAAAATACATAATTTTTCATCGTTGAACTTAGAAATTAAATTTGAGATAAATAAAATGAATAAATTAAATGCTAAAATGGAAAATGTAATTAAAAATAAAATATTTTTTATCCCAAGCAAACTAAAAGATTGTTATACATTTGACTGTGAACAATATTTTATTTGTAAATCACCATTTAATACTTCTATGTTTAATATTGATTGGCTGAAAGAAATTAAATTAGAAAATGTTGAACAAGAACTTGCAAAAATTATAAATATTTTTAAGCCACTTCCTTTTGCACTATGGACAGGGCCGAACACAATTCCACATATTCCTGATCAAATTCTTTATAATTTAGGATTTCAAAAAGAAGCCAATGAAGTAGGAATGTATTTTGACCTTAATAACTTAAAAAAAAGTAGATATTATTCTAACTCATTAAGTATTATAGAAGTAAAAAATAGAAACGATATGCAAAAATTTATTAGTGTATTGGAGGAATATGATCCTTTTGTTAGAGAATATTATTTAAATATAACGAATGAATTAGATATAAATTCACAACCCTTTCACTATTTTTGCTTGATGATCAATGATGAACCTGCTTGCATAGCTTCACTATTTTTCTATAATAATTTCTGTGGTATTTTTGATGTATTGACTAAGATAAAATTTCAAAAAAATGGTTATGCTTTTTCTTTAATGCAATATTTATTGGCTTTTGCAAAAAATTTTGGTTCATCACACGTCTGCTTAACAGCATCATCAGTAGCAGCAGTATCTCTTTACACAAAATTAGGTTTTAAAAATCTTGGGAACTATGAATGCTATGAATTTAATAACGCATAGAAAAAATGAAAATAGAAACTTGATTAGATGTTCACATTTACCCTAGCGTTTTACTGAACTGTAATTGATACAACAAATTAATTTTTATATTATATTATAAACTTAGAAAAACTATTTATAGCTATAAACAAATCATATTAGGAATTTTTATAATTTTTATTAGTTATATATTAAATTATAAAAATTAATTTTATTTATATTTAATCTATATTGATTAGTAATATTGATCACACATTTATAAAGTATAAAGAAAGAATAAATAATTTTTATTACTAATATAAAATAACTTTATTTATTAAATTATATCTAAATAAAAAAAATTTATAATAAACAAGAATTAATATTCTAAATTAAATACTAAAAATTTTTTCATTAAAAGGAAAGAATTGACAAATATTCAATTTAAACTACTTTCATAAAGTTGAATTAATTTATATATAGTATCCCATTATTTATATGAAATGCAAAAATAACTAAAACAATACTATAAATAAAAAATAGAGCTCATAGTTAATTAAAAAAGGAAATGAAATGAAAAAAAAATTTTTACCGTCACTTATATTTATTACAACATTTACAAATTCTTTTGCAAATGATTTTGAGAATACATTAAATACCTTACCGCAGGAAGTAACAGAAAATATTTTTAAATTTCTCGACCCAGAATCTCTTAATAATTTAAAACAAACTAATAAAGAATCATATAATAGTGTTATAAATTATTTAAATTTTTTAAATCAAAAAGAAAATATTAAAATATCTGGAAATATTGATAATTTAAAAAAATTGATCAGTATTCTTACTAAGGGTAAAATGAAAAGTAATCATAATATAAAAAGGATGACTATCGAATTAAATGAAACAATTGATTTTTATTTCAATAAAAAAACTGAAATAAATGAATTTATTAAAGAAGTATATACTTTATTCCCTAGCTTAGAATATTTAAAATTTAGTGAATATCAACATAATTACTCTATACTAATTGATAGTATTGAAGTAAAGAAAATTGACACTAAATTTTATATAAAAGGAAATATCTCTAATATATTTAGATTATTAAATAATTTCAACAATTACCAAGACAATAAAAAAATATCGTTTATACATTTTGATTTAATTAAAAATACTCCATATACAGCCGAAATAAAAAGTTCTTATCAATTATATCTTGCTTTAAGTTCTAATTTTCACCACTTAAAATCAATTGTCTTAAATGATCTGGAAGATTTTTATTTTTCAGGAGGAACTTATTTTGATGAAATAAGCTTTTATGAATTAATAAAGCAAACAAATGCCAGTAATTTATATTTTCCTCTACTTGAAGAAATGACTATTATTAAAAATGGAAAAGAAGAGAAGTTTATTTTTTGAAAAATTTACTAATGATATTAATGATTAATTTCAAATAGGATATTTATGCATAAAAAATTTTATGGCTTACAACTTCATTGATTTTTATTTTTTCTTACTCTGTCTCTAAACTCTTTTGAATATGCTGTATTTGCCATGTATAATCTCTTTTATATGGTCGCTTATATAGATGACATCATTCTTAAAATATATCGCTTGTATTGGTAAAAATAAAATTTCAAAACATATTGAAATTTTTAATGAGCTTGATTTTAATATTTATACAAACCAAAAATGGGATCAATTAAAAAAACATTCAAATAATATCATTGTCCACTATCCTGATGGACATATTACAAAAGGCCTAAATGATCGCATAACTGAATTAAAAAAGTCTTTTGTCTTTGCTTCTGATAGTCGTACCAAAAAAGTAAAAATGCAGATGGTTACTATTTTGCACTGGAATAAGGATTGTGTTATGAACGAAGAATTTCTTTTTTATGATAATACTGAATTTGCAAACCAGCTAGGTATGAATTAATTAGTTTATTTTAAGATTTACTCATAAAATAAACTTTGTTAGAAGATAACTTGACTGAATTCATAATTTTAGCCATAAACTACTATCTTAACTAAATGATATGTGATGCTAAAAATTAGTTTTTAATCATATTTTTTGGAACATTATGAGCAATATCCACTTTCTACATGGCTTTTTAGGCACCCCTAGCGATTGGAATATTTTTTGCAGTGATTTGAGAAATCACTCATTTATATTTCACTCTATAGAAAATTACATGTTTCCAAACTCAAAAGCCGGTAAAACTTATTTTAGAGCATGGTTGGATGCTTTTCATTCGTCTTTAGTAAGTCAAAATTATTCTAATAAAAATATTTTAGTTGGATACTCTCTAGGTGGAAGACTTGCTCTACATTCATTAGTGAGTAGTAATTTGTGGGATGCAGCAATTATTATTTCAGCAAATCCAGGTCTAAAAGATAAATCTGAGAAAGAAGCTCGAATTAAGAATGATACAACCTGGGCTCTTAGATTTCAAAATGAGGACTGGTATGAAGTCTTAAAAGACTGGAATTCACAAACTGTTTTTGCAAATTTCCAGAATTCATTGTGTAGAGAAGAATACACTATTAATAAGCATGCAATTAAAGAAATGTTGATAAATTTTTCTTTAGGAAATCAAGAAAATCTTAGGAAAGAAATTAAATTATTAAATATTCCTATTCTTTGGATTGCAGGAGAGCTGGATTCTAAATTTGTAGAAATTGCCATTGAAATGCAAGAATTAAGCAATAATATTTTAGCTAAAATTATACCAAATGCAGGGCATCGTGTACCTTGGGACAATCCAAAAGAATTTATAAATGCTTTAAATTCTTTTTTGGATAATATATAAATAAAATTTTAGAAAAATTATAAAATGTTTGTTAATTAAAATAGAAACTATTTTTTCGCAATTATAGTAGGGAAAATTCCCAAATTATCTGGAATTACTTGAAATTTATTAAATCCCGCTTTCTTTAATATAATACATAGTTTTTCAGCAGATTTAAAATTATTTTTATTGAACTCTGTAAAATAATTCATGACTATTGCTTGGATTTTTAATGCGTCTAAATTTATTTTTTTCAATTCCCAGGAAGAATAAGGATCTTCAGTTGGGGGTGGAACAATAGTACTTGTAATGAGTTCACCCTTATCAGTCAAAGCTTGATATATTTTTTTATAAAATGCTATGTTTTTATCCTCATCATCAACATATATATTAAATCCATTACTTGTCACTAAATCAAATTGATTTTTATGCTCTATTTTCCAACCATCTTCTCTAGTAAAGGTACAATGGTGAATAAGACCTTTTGACAAAGCAATTGCCTTTGCCTGATCTAAAGCTGACTGATCTAAATCTATACCATGCAACTGAAAATTATTTATCCCTTTAAAATCTTGTAGTAAAATATCTGTCATTAAACCACAAGGAAGAGATGCAATAGAAATATTATCGCACAATCTTTTTTTAATTTCTGTTTTAAAAATTTGGAATCGACTTTGAGTTGCTAAATAAAAAGGAAGATTTTCTAATAAATATTTCTCAAATTCATTCTCAGTTAATTTGAAACCTTGCTTTTTTAAATCAGGATATGAGCAAACATATTCAGTCCAATAACCATTAAAACCGCTATGCTCAATCATAAAACGTCCCATTTCAGTACTATACATTTTCTCTAATAATAAAATTAACTCCTGTTCAGTTGTAGTATCTAATTTTTTCTCTTTTATTCTTTGCATGATTTTTATTTTTGTTTTTTCAAAATTTTCACCTTGATAAATTTTATGTGAAACTATATTATTTATTTCGTAATTTTTCATAATTAATCCATATTATTTTATTAATCAATACAAAGAATAGGAATGATATATCCCAATAACAACAAATATTTTATAGAACAAAAAAAATAAAAATGCAATTATATCTATAATTGCATTTTTATTTCATAAAATTTATAATTTACTTTTCCCATAAAACAAAAAATAAAAAAATATTTAATTACTTAATTATTTAATTTCTAATGTCATAGATTAAATTATCTAAATTAAATCCATTTTTTTCCGCAATCTCTAGAAGTTTTTTCAAGGTTTCTGGCTCTATTCTTTCATCACGTGTCAAGATCCATAACATATCTTTTTTAGGTGTACCTACTACAGCATATTTATAAGCATCATCAATAAAATATACATAGTAATTTACACCTTTAAAAAAGTTAACTATATCTGTGACCCAATTAAAACTCACAAGCAAACTTCTACCACTAGGGTCTTTATGATCTACTTTCGCTTTGCCCACAATATCTTTAATGCTGCCATCACTCTTAATACAAGTATTCAGAACTTTGATACTTCCATCCTCATTCTTCGAATATTCTGCTGTTGAAGAATTACAGTCTTTTTGGAAGAAAGTTGGTAAACGAGCTTGTTCAAACCATTTTCCTAAGTAACGTTGTAAATCGAGGTTACATCCAGAACTCATTAAGCCATTGGCATCTACCTTGCATGTAGGAAATTGAGATATTGAGTTGCTTTCATTTGCAAATGCAGTACAACCAAATACTATGCCTGATAATAAGACTAAAATTTTTTTCATTTTGATATCTTTCATAAAATATTTATAATTAGGGTTTATAAAATATTTATAACCCAAATACATTTTTTTGTAAATTATAACGTAAAATTAAATGCTTAACTTTGAATACAGTGGCATAACCACTATCAATAATAAGTATACCAGAAATTATTTTATAAGTTTATATTAAATTTTTAAATTGCATTAGTACATAAATGTAAAAAAAATTTTTATCTCAAAAAAATATTACCTAATTAAATTTACTATTATAAAAAATATATTTTATTTAATTTTAAATTATATATAAATTGAATAAATTTCATTTTTATGTTTTTTGTAATTCTTAATATTTTCGTCCTTAGAAAATATTAAATTACTATAATAATTACTAAAATTTCAATATCGGCAAAAATAAAGAAGTTATATTTTAAGTAATTATTTACTTTTTCTACAAATATGAAAGGCTAATATGAAGAAAAAGACTTATAAGCACATGAAATTATATGTTCTGATTATTTTCTCGCAAACTTTTATACTTTCAAAGGGGCATGCAACTTATACCTGCCCAATTACAAATGTAACAATAAAAGAGCATAAATTATCAAAGGAAAATAATATCCTAAAGTTGAAAGACTCTTCACAAAATCCTGATGAAGTATTTAGTGTTTTTAAAAATGCGATTTCAAAAATAAGAAGTAAAGTTTCAAATCAAATAGATGATGCAAGATTATTAAGAATTAAAAATAAAAAAAATGATGATAGTATGGAAATTAGTGAAGTTGAAAAAAATAAGGAAATTGAGAAAATTGAAAAAAAAGAGGCTTTAATTCTACATAATCTTCTATACAAAAATCCTGAAATTGAAACTTATTATGGAAAACGTTTTAATGATTTTATAAAGAAAGAAGATCCAAAAGTTTTTTCTTATGCCAAATTTATAGAAGAAGATAGTAATAGCATAAAGTATGAGATTTACTCTATTAGTGGCGAGTTTAAGATTGCAAATCGAGAAAATGAAAATGAAAAGATTTATTTTGCAAATGTAAAACCCATAGAAGAAAGAAAATTATCATATTTTAACCCAGTTGATCAAAATAAAGCGAATTTAGTCAAGGAAGATATTTTTGGTTCAAATGAAAAAATACAGAAATTTGAAGAAAAATATGATATTGTTGAAGAAAAATTTAACGATTTTGTAAAAAAAGTAGATGAATATAATAAAGAGTCCAATGTTGAAAATAATCAAAATTCGAAAATTGATAGCAAGAAAAAAATGGAAGGTTATTTAAGTTTTTTAATAAATTTATTTAATAAAACTTTAGAGCCATATAAATTTGCATATCATAATAGTAACAAAGTAAAAAATATACATGAAGGAAAGGCTGAAAATGGAAATCAAACTAGATTTTCTGATGCCGAGGCTAAAATACTAGAAAAATTATTAGATCTTACTTCGCCTACGCAACAAACTAGAAAAACAAATGACTTGTTTAATCAGCATAGAAATTATTTAGCAAAATTTAAATCACTCAAATTATATGATTTAAATCAGGACATAAGAGGTACATTAAAAATTTATACTTCATTAGAGACATGCCCTTCGTGCAATAATGCTTATGTTCTATTTGATGCTTTAAGACCTAATATTAAGCTAGAAATTTATACTTTAAACAAAGAATTACAGATGGAAATTTATAAAAATAATAATTAAAAATGTATTTAAAAATACTAATTATTGAGGAAAATAATGCTAGAAAAAGAATTTTTTAATAAAAGCAAATTAATGCTAACTTTATCTTTTATTTTTATTGCAAGCTGTGAAAAAAGAAATAAAAATATTGAAAATACTGATAAAAAAGAAGTGATACGTAGCTTTGCTACAAATGGAAGTTGTGGAGGATTATTTTCTGAAAAAGAGAATTTTTTTAATCAATTATCAGATGCTGAAATGTATAAACTAAATTTTGAATTAAATTACTTATATTCATTAAGTGAAGATGAAATTTTTGTAAAATATGACTTATCTAAAAAAATATTAGGAAATTTAGATGAATTAAACAGAAAATATAAAAATTTATCTGGAAATAAACATTTATTAGATCTTAGAAAAACTCTACAAGATGAAATTGAAAGCTATAAGATAGAAATAGAAATAGAGGCAAAGTTTCAAGCTTCCTTATTTGAAAAAACATATAAAAAATTAATTAAAAGTAAAGAAGAGTTTTTCTTACTTGATTCTTTAAATGAGAATGAAAAAAGCATTGAAATTCATAATACAAACAATGATGCAAAGTACATAAAAGGAATTAACAATAATGATATTGCAAATATAAAAAGTTTTAAGGAATTTATTGAAAATCACTCAAATCAATTTCACAGAAAAGTAAACCATACAGACCATTTTAACGTTTCTCAGCCGTCAATTGGCTTATCGCATGCCTTTTTATTAAAAAATATTGTTGACTACTTCAATAATAATAATTTAGGACAGGGTGGAAATGATCCTAATCCTACTCTAAATAAAGTTATTAAAGCACAAGTATATACAAATTTGTTACAATTAAGTTTAGATGTTGCAGATAGTGGGTTAAAGACTGCACATATTTTAGAAACAATAAGAAGCAATGGGTTGAATAATTTTAATATATTCAGAACTTTTTCAAACTATACAACTAAAATAAACACAGGGTTAAATTTTTTAAATCTTGTATACGATTACTATGAATTAACACATTCTAAAACAAATGCAGATTTAACTAGATATAGAACACAATTTGGATTTGACTCGACATCTAGTGCATTTATTTTAGGTGGCATGGCTCTTGGTGAAACAACTGCAGGTATCTTTCTAAGTGGGATTGGAGAAATTTTTGGTGGCCTCGCAGTTGGATTTAGCTCTTACGCTCAAGTAGCAGGCGAAAATATTGATGTTGCATTGAATAATGCTAATTACTTTAGATACTATGAAGAAGATCATCATAGAGTCTTGAACTCTGATATATTTATACCAAATTCTAGCAAAAAAACCATATCATTTGCTAATAAATACATAAAAAAAGATGATAATAGTTTTAGGAAAGAGCAACTCGATGTTGTATTCCAGGAAATTGATTTGACACAGCAAGGTAAATACAAAATTACATTTGGTGATCATATCTCTTATCCAATATCAAGACATGAACCTGATGCTATTTATTACCATCCTTTTGCCCCAAATCCAGAACTTATTAGAACATCTAAAGACTATGTTAAATTTAGAGAAGCACTAGAACTACCGAAAGAAAAAGAATTTAAATTAGATCACATTCAAAAAATTATCTTACCTAATCAAGCACAAAAACTTATTACCTATAGCCATGACTTTTACGCTCCATGGATAACATATCGATATGATGCTGAAATGAATGCCGCTCGAAAAATTCAAAGAAATGCAAAATTTATATTTGAATATACCTCTATGCGTGGTGCAGGTGATAAAGCAATTTCTGATTTAAAGTTTGACTATCAAGATACAGAAATAAAAATAAAATTAAATTCAAATAATTCTGGAATTCATTTTGTTACTCCGCATGTACATGATCAAGCAACAAATAAAATAAAATATAATTTTGAAGTACTTGATGAAAATGAACAAAAGGAAAATGAATTTCATTTGCACTTAAACGGAGATTCAAAATATAATATAAAGGCACAAGAAAAAGATACTTGGCATTTTCATCTAGATCATTTCATCATAAATTCTGAATTTCTTGAAAGTGAGAAAAAACTCTCATTTTCTTATTTAAATAAAGAAGAAAAAATTTTCCAGATTTCTTTTCCTGAAAAGAAACCTGCAAAAATTTATCTTCATGACAAATTTGGGATTACTTACTTAGCATATGGAAATGGACAAAATAATTTAACTGCTGTCAAAATTAATCTTGATTATAATGATTTTAATTCAAAAATTCTCTTGAACAATTTTATAAATCAAGTAAGAAAAAATATTCCAAATGATTTAAGATATATAAAAATAAAGAATTATAAAGAATATCCAACAAGTAGTAAAGAAATTGCTTTTTATGACTTAAAAGAAAGTTCTTACATAAATAGCGGAATTGACTCTGAAGATTTCAATATTATTGGCAGAATTCATTCAAAAGAAAATTTACTATTCCATTCCAAAAACTACATATACAAATCAATTAGTCCAAATCAATTAAATATCTTAGCGTTAAAAAAAGAGTTTTTATTAGCTAATGTAAGTACAAAAGTTTCTGATTTATTAAATTCTATTAATACAAATGAAAACATTTTAAGCTTAATCATAAATGAAAAAGATTATGCTAAATATGATAAAACTAGTAAGAAATTTTATTTATATTCAGATGGTAAAATTCCAATAGGTGAATCTCAAAAAAATCCAAATATATTCTACTTTTTTGATAGAGAAAAAAATAAGTACTTTAGCATTAATAAAAATTACTTAAATCCAAGCAATTTTAAAGTTAGTTTGCAATCAGGGGAAGTTAAATTAGTATCCGAAATTAAATACGATTGGGTTCTTGAACCTGACAGTGCAGATTCACTTAAAAACATAAGTAATGCTAAAAAAATTGCCCTATTAATTAATGATATACATTATTCAGGGAATAAGATGGAAGAAGAACGTTGCCAAAATTTGAGCGAAACTTCAAACTCAGTACTTGAAAACTTGAAAACTACACTTTGTAAAATTGGCAATGACATAAATAGGAACAATATAAACTATATTTCAACTTATAGTTCACAAACTAAAAAAACTTTAATATTAGATGACTCACAATCATCCTTTAAACAAATTGATCTCCTAACTGGCAAATACTTATTTGAAGGAACAGAATATGAAAATTGGGGAGTCAGAGATTGGATTGGTTTAAATATTCCATTTACTTTAAATCAAAAACTTCTTGCTTTTGGTGAACTCCCTAATCAATTGAATTCTTCATCTACTAGGAATAGTGAGTTTCTAAGCGATGTACGCTTTATTGATTCAGAAGGTTTTATTTTAAAAGCAATTTCAGGAACACAAAATTCTAATGCTAAAAGTTATGGAATTGAAAAGAAACTTGATAAAAATTATGTAACTTCATTACTTGGTGCATTTGTCTTTAATAAAAGTCAAGAAAATGCTATTTATTTCTTAAAAAAGGACTTAACGTATGACAAACTTAATAGCAGTTACAACATTGTAGCAAAAGGAAATATTGGTGACTTATTTTACATGCTGCCATCTAACGAATTAAAAAATATTAAATATACCTTAAAAACTGATAAGTATTTAACTTTATATAAAGCAAATGGTAAAAAATTTGATGGATATTATATAATTCCAATGCAAGAAATTTTTGCAAAAGATGGAGCACATCATTTTTATTATGTTAAGCTGTAGAAGTTCATTTTTTTTTTACAGCATCATCTCAAGATCAATTTCGACTCTTATTAATATCCTGTAATATTTATAGTGATAATATAGCTTTTCATTATTATATCAAAAATAATTTATATAAATAAATAGTTTAATTTAAAATAATTTTTATTAAATAGTAGGCTTTTTCAATTTTGATTCCACTTCGCAGAATTAAGTATATTGGACTAAATTGTTACTAACAATGATAATGCTAATAAAATCATTACACTTCCAGAAAAATAGCGAATATATTTTATTTTAGCTAATAAAATTTTTGAGGCTCTATTTGCTATCAATAAATAAGTAACCATAGAGAAAACTACAACTGAAATTTGAATAAAAGATAAAGTGAAAATTTGAATTAAAATATTTTTTTCATTAACGATATAATTTGGCAATAAAGCAACATACAAAAATAAAATTTTTGGATTTGTTAAACAACATATTAAAGATTCATAATATAATTTAAATCTATTTGGCCTAACCGAGGACTGAGCATTTACAAAATTATATTTATCTTTTGAGATAATATTTTTAATCCCTAAGTATATTAAATAAAAAGCGCCAACAAACTTTAAATAGGTATAAAAATTTGTTGAAAATTTAAAAACACCCTGAACTGAAAATGAGCTAATTACAGCAAAGAAAATCAAACCAGAAAAAATGCCAAAAACGGCAAAAACAGCATCTTTTAATTGATATCTTAGACCATTGTTTATCATTAGTACAACGTTTGGACCTGGAGAAAATGCTAATAAAATTACAGTTACAAAAAATAGATAGTACATAATTTCACTAACTCACTATTTTAAAATGAAATTTTTCCATGAAGACAAATAAAATCTAAATAAATCAAGGCATATTAAATTAATTTTTAAAGAATAGAAAGGAATAAATAAAACAATTCAAAAATATATAAAGGATTTTTCAACTTTTATAAATTTTTTAATTTTTTATAAAAATAAATACAAATTTGAAATTCATTTTAATTTCTTTATCTTTAATAGGAAAATTATGAAAATTTATTTAATTGATTTTTATGGAATTTACAAATGAAAAAAGAAAGTTATTTTATATAATATAGTGTTTTCTATTATATTAGAGAGATAAAAATTTTAATTCGCAATAAAATATATAAATTTATGAAATCTATGAATTGACAATTAACATGATATTGTAGAAGATTGCCAAATTAAAAAATGATTTTAACAAAATGGAGCGATTATGGCTTTTGCATCAATTATATTTGAGAACCCCAAAACTGGTTTGATGAAAGAAGCACCTGTAGGGTTTTCATGGACTGTATTTTTCTTCGGATTCATAGCTCCTATGTTTAGAGGAGATTGGAAATGGAGTTTTATTATACTTCTTTGCCAATTTGCTACTTTAGGTCTTAGTAATATTTTTTTTATGTTTAAATATAATAAGCTCTATATAAAAGATCTTGTGTATTCTGGGTACAAAGCAAAATCAATTACAAAGTATGATATTAACTTTGTATCAATTCAAATTGGATTTAAAATACCCCAGTTAACTTAATAAAATTTTAGTTATTTTTCTAAAATTAGTATAAAAATTTATAATTTATTTTCCCTTAGAAAAATTCTTTTAATTTTTAAAAACTTTAATTATTTCATAAATCTCTTTATTAATTGTTTCAGGATCTGTTATATGCAAATTATGATCATCTGATGAAGATTTAATAAGTTTGTTCTTAGGATATACATCTTGTAAGCTTTTCTGCAAATTTTCCCATATCTCCCAATCATGATCAGTATGGGATTTGGATTTATATATAATAGAAACTTTATAATTTAGATTTTTAATTTTTTCTGCAGGAAGCTGCTTTTTATATTTTTGCATTTTGATATTTAAATCATTTACAGTATTTTTATGTTCTAGACTTTCATCTTTAAAAGTTTGAAAATGTTTCTGATTAAGAACTAATTTCTCAATCTCATCCAAATTTAATTTATTATTAAAATAGGGATAATAAGTATTTAAATCTTTTTTTATAAGATCAGTATAATCCTTATAAGTCATTTTATTTAACTCATGATCATTCATATCAATTTTATTATATATTTCTTCATGAGTTGCATCTACCAATACTAATCCTTTAACTTTTTCTGGGTATTTATCAGCAAATAGCCTGACATAAACGCCCCCCATAGAATGTCCCACAAGTACATAAGAATCACTGATAATGTTTTGGGAATAAAGTTTATCAAGTAATAATTTTAATTCGTTGACAATATTTTCACCTGTCCTATGTGATAACGTTTCTTTCCGAGAACTTCTCCCAATACCAACCCTATCATAACTACAAACTTGTGTATAAGTTTGAGTTAATTCTTGGATTTTAACCCAATAGTCGGCAATACTTCCGAATCCAGATTCTAAAATAACTGTAGGCGTGCCAGCTCCAATACAATTGTAATAAATTGAATTTTCTCCAATAGTTATATATCCCTTAGGAATAACATTCTCCTTTGGATCAACAGTTTTTTTATCTTTATCATTGATTTTTGAATCAGATGAACAAGAAGTGTAAAAAAATGAGAAGGACATAAGAGCAATAAGTGTTATTTTTTTTCGCAACATAAAAAACCTCATATAGAATTGTATGAATTTAATTTTTTATATAAAATAATAAAAATGTCAAATTAATTTTTTAATTTTAATTAATTAAATTTTTTCGCTTTATGTTATTAGAAATATAATTTGATATATTTATAGATGAAAAAATAAATTTTATCATCGCTAATTACTTCACTATGGAATTTTTCCATATTAATTATCAATTTAATTCAAAATTATAATTTTCACATCTACAAAGAAAAAAGTTTTTCTAAGCTTAATTTTAAGTTTAACTATTTAAATTTTATTTAATAAAACTACTAATGATTTTTGTACAAATATAAATTGCATTTTTAGGAGAATTAGTCGCGAGATAAATCTGAACATACAAACTTAATCATGCCACAAATCTAATGTTACTATTTGACTCTTAACTAAATTTGAGAATTTAATTAATGTACCCATACAATGAAATAAAATTTCAATTAAAGTTATTTTTTTGGTAATCTAAGAATATTTTTGCAAATAAAATTTGAATTATTAAAAAAAAATTGTTACGTAAAATTTTTTTATTAATGTTTATATTAAGAAATTAAAAAATTTTCATTCTATAAATCATTTTTAAGTATTAAAAGTTTTAAAAGGAGAATAAATGAATTGTTGGTGGGTTAATCAAAATAAAACATTTAATATTGAAGTTAATCGAGGATTTTTATGGTCACCCCAGAAAAATAATATTGGTAAAAGTCATATTTCTTATGAAAACATGAAAAAAGTTGAAGTTGGTGATACGATATTTTCAAATCAAAATTCTTTGATTAAAGCAATCGGTATTGTAACAAATAAAGCTATTGATTGTGAAAAACCAAATTATGAAAAATCCTCTGAAAATTGGAAAAAAAAAGGTTGGCTGATCAAAGTTGAATTTAATAAGCTAGATAAATTTATTGAAGTTAAGAATTTATTTGCAGAAATAAAATCTAATTTAAAAAATACTCCTTTCACTAAAAATGGATTAGTAAAGCAAGGTTATTTATTTGAATTAGACTTTGATTTAGCATACAAAATTTTAGAAAAAATATATAATCCATATGTAGATCAAATAAATTTAGAAAAAAATGGCAATTCAATTGGAGGAGAAAAATTAATTTTAACTTATCAAAGAATAGGTCAGAAATTATTTAAAAAAAATCTTCAAATCCACGAAAAAAAATGTAGAATAACAGGAACAACC
This sequence comes from Pigmentibacter ruber, assembly GCF_009792895.1. Classification (NCBI taxonomy): domain Bacteria; kingdom Pseudomonadati; phylum Bdellovibrionota; class Oligoflexia; order Silvanigrellales; family Silvanigrellaceae; genus Pigmentibacter; species Pigmentibacter ruber. The sequence continues at coordinate 342,655 of NZ_WSSC01000002.1, read as the reverse complement.
GACATAAAACATTTAATAGCTAGTCATATAAAACCATGGCGTGAAAGCTCTAGTAAAGAGAAAATTTGTGAATATAATGGTTTGTTACTCACTCCTCATATAGATCATTTATTTGATAAAGGATACATTAGTTTTAGTAATGATGGAAATATTTTAATTTCAAAGAATATTGATGAATTAATGCTAAAATCATGGGGCATTGACATAAATAAAAATGTTGGTTTATTTAAGCAAGAACAAATTAAATATCTAGAATATCATAGGAAAAAATTTAATTTCGATTAAATAATTTAAAATATTTCTAAACTTATGGCATTTATTATATAATATAATTTTTATCTAATTTAAAATTAATTCTTTAGCCTAAAAATATTTTTCGAGATTAATTAGAGAAAAAGAAGCTTAAAAAATATAATTTTATTAATAATTAGTTATAAGAAGCTCAAATATTTTACCTCGTTTTGAAGCGTTTGAATTTATCATACGTTTCGCCTCTACTCTAGAGATATTGAAATCTTCATAAAGTTTATCAAAAAAATTATCTCCAGTTGCACTCATTGGATCAGAATTACTCAACATTTGATAAATACCTTTTTCATTCAAAATTTTGAAAATATTTGCTAACCTAATTTGGTGTGAATCATTAAATACTCCGGTATACGAATTAAAATTTGAAGTATCATTTAAAGGTCTATATGGCGGATCATAATAAATAAATACATCGTTACTTTTTACCAATGCTAAAATATCTTCATAATCACCATGCAAAATTTCAGCTATTTGAAAAGCTTTAGACACCGCATATATATTTTCACTATCAAGAATTTTAGGGTTTTTATAATTTCCATAAGGAACGTTAAAACCCCCTTTTCTATTCACACGAAAAAGTCCATTAAAACAAGTTCGATTCATAAATACTATTTGACTCGCACGAATTGGATTCAATTCTTTATAATTACTTTTGCGATTTGAATTAAAATCTTCTCTTATTTCATAATAGAGTTTTTCTCTGTTGGAATTATTTAGCAACAAATACTTTTTTTGTAAATTATGCAAAGTTTCAACTAATGCTTCTGGCTTTTTCTTTATTGTTTTATACATTAAAATTAATTCTGGATTAGCATCTAAAATAATAGCATCTTTAATAAAATTTGAGTTATATAAATCAAAAAATACAGCACCACCTCCAAAAAATGGCTCAATGTATTTTGTAATTTTTGTTCCAAGACTTTTTGGATATTTAGCTGAGAGCACTGGAAGTAGTTGGGTTTTACCTCCTGCCCATTTCAAAACCGGTTTAGCTAATACATTCATATTAGAGGCTGTTTTTGTTGCAAAAGTTGATTGTGGAACTGAAGTTTCCATATTGTATTTATGTTCCTATCATGATTGATGAAACTTTTAGTGGTTTAAATACTAACCACAGTAGTTCCAATAATTGATAAGAATATACAGCATGGAATGTTTTTACAAGTTTTTATTTATTTTGATCTTGAAATTGCTAAAATATTTCTTCATTAATCTTAATTTTATAGATTAGATACAAATATAAGTATGCATTTTACAACTTAAAAAATAAATTTTAATATAAATAAATTATATATAAATCTAATTTAAATTTAATTATTTATTTGTAGTACTATCTTATAAAGCTCTTAACTTTAATTTTGCATGAATATTCTCAGATATTGATCCTAACCACCATTTGAAGTTGACACTTTTCACCTAAGAAAAGGAGAGTCAATGGATAAATTAAAGGAAACAAGGAAGAGGTATGGATACCAAGAAAATGGTTAATTTTTATAAGAGCATTTTAATTCTGGCTTGAGTTTATCTGCCACAAGTTTACCCAGTGACCTTATATAACAGGAAGAGGAACCTCTGCATGAGTGGTAAAGTGGATAATTCATCAAACACAACAACAAATTTAGAAGAAGCTCTTGTAGAAAACGAAAGACTTAAGAAGCGGAATAAACATCTTGAAAAAGCGGTATCTAATTTAACTATAGATAATTCCATGTTAACTGATGCTATTGAAATTATGAAAAAAAGCCAAGAAAGAGCCTTGTTAAAGCAGCAAAAGAGATCCTATGTCATAAGAAGTACTCAGTATCAAAGGTAACTAAAAGCCCAAAAATATCAAGACAATCATTATATAAGAGAAGAGACAAGGTCGTTTTATGAGAAATTATTTAAAAGAAGAGGACAGTATTTTATTGCCAATGATAAGAAATATTATTGAAATAATAAAAACATATGGCTATAAAAGAATAACAGCTATGGACAATAATATTTTTCATGCTAATAAAAAAGAATATAAAGAATCATGAAAATAAATGGTTTATTATTACCAAAAAATGATATTCAAAGAAAATACCATACAGAAACTGGTAAAATAATAACGTTACTTTCAAACACAAGTTGGTATTAAGATGCTTTTGAAATTAGGTGTTTCAATGATGAAAAAGTTTATGTTGCTTTTTCTTTAGATTGTAGAGATAGAGGTTATGTTGCTTCAAAAGAACCATTATTAGGAAAAGATATACAAGAATTAATGATAATAAATTCTGTTGAAAAAGATTTAATAAAATTCGAAAACCTAGACAAATTGAATGGCTCACAGATAGGAGCTCAATTTATAGAGACAAATTATTACAATAATTTGCAAGGAATCTTGGTTTAAAACCATGTTACACTACTCCTTATAGTCCTTCAAGTAACTTTATGGTTGAAGCATTTGTTGTGACATTTAAAGAGATTATGTTTATGTTAATGATTATTATTCTGGTGATTGGATTTTAGGACATTTAGAAAAATGGTATTATGATTTCCCGATTCAGGACTTTCAATGTTGAGTCCTGTATAGTAAAAATTCTCATTAATCATGTGTCAACTCAAATAGGGTTCATAGTAAATTTAAGTAAAATATTTTTATTACAATAATAAAAGAAAAAAACTTATAATATTAAGTAATATAAAAATTAACTAATGAAAAATTAGAAAATTAAATTAATTTAGTTTTTTTTCAACTAAATTAATAAAATGATCAGAGAATAATAAAATTTTAATTTTTTTATGATTTATTTTTCATTTACCTTATCAAATATGTTTTTTACTTAAAAACTTCAATGTCTTAAATCTTTAAAATCTTTAGAGATAATAAAAATTTGAATTAAATACTTTATTTAATTCAAATTTTTATTGCTAATTTGTTATTATAAATGTAGTTTAAAATTAAATAAAATATCTCTACAAGACTATTAGCAATAATATCAAAATGTAGAACAATTTCATTTTTGTATATTTCATTACTCATGAAGTAAAATAAAAATTTCAATAAAAATAATATTTAAAAGGTTTTTCTTTATCAATTTTAAGCAAATGTAATATTAATAAAGTAAATCATAAAAGAAATTTCAAAAATTTTATTTTTAACAAATTACAAACTGTAATATATTATATTATAATTTAAGCACTTAATATATAAATTATTTAAAGAAAATATTTAATATAAAATTTAATAAATTTGACAAAAATATAATTGGAACAAATTTTTTTGAAATTATAAATTTAAAAAACAAGATCAAAATTAAATATTTTAAATTAATTCCATCTTTCATGAATTAAATATCTATAAAAATTAAACACTTAAAATAGTAGTTATTAATTAGATTAATTAAATAATCTATATTTATTAAAAAATATTTTAAAAAATTAAAGCAACAGATAAATATTTATGGTTATTATATGAAAATATATTTTTAATTTTTAATTGTTAATAATTAAAAATACTCTTATTTGAAAATTAAATATTATTTAATATTAATATTTAATCTTTAGATGAAAAATCAATCATCTATAAAATTATAAATAAAATTAAAATATCTATAAAATATGTAAAAAATGTTCAAGTACATATCACATTAATTGGTATTCTTATTTCTATATTGAAATCAACTTTAAAATAAGCTTAGAAAAATTTTAAAATAGATAAATTATTAGTAAACAATAGAATCTTGAAAAAATTCTAAGAAGCTGATATAAACATCGTTTATAACATTAAGGAGATTTTATGCTAGAAAAATTCATAGAATTCGTAATTGAAAATAAATGGATCATTATTCTATTAATTTCTATAAGTATAAGTTTTACTTTTATTGGAAAAATTCGAAAAAGTAAAAAAATTATACAGAAAAATAACATCGTAAATGGAGACTTATCTGCAGGAAATATAAGGAAAATAAAATGAAAAATAAAATTCAACAAGAAAATAATATTGCAAAAGGTGATATTCTTGCTGGAAGTAAATACATAGAAAATAAAATTATTAATATTAATTTAAATTCAAATTCAAAAAAAAATAAAATCCAGAAATCAAAAAATAATAAATATATGATTAAAAAAAATCTAGATAAAATTAATAATTATATAACAATAATTGAAGAAAGCAGATCAAAAAAAGACCTTGAAGAAAAGTTAACTGAAGCTAATATGTCAGACAAAATATTCAAAGCTTTAAAAGCTAAGGAAGAAATATATAAAATGATAAGTGAAAATACTTTCAACATTGAATTTATTAATAATACTTCTAATTGTTTGTCAGATATAATAACAAAATTTGAACTTAAAATAGAACCATTAATAAAAAAAAATAAAAGTAGAATTACAATAGACAAAAAAACTTGGGAAGTTATTGAATATGTCTCAAATAAATATAAACTATTTGATTCACAAGATGTAAGTGGAATGCTATATATGCTTGCTGGACATTGTCACATCAAGTGGGTACCATGATTATATATCATCAAGGTTTAGATCCTTATCATTGTTTTTTTCGTTTTTTACTATATACTCATGAATTAGAAAATATGAATATTGAATTTGATAAAATAAGATTAATAGACTTTTACTATTTATTTCCTTACAATCTTAATTCACTAAAAATATGCAATAAACGAAAATTAAAAATTAAAGAACCGTTTGAAAATACAAAATTAAAACTTCATATTTTTTTTCATCTTCATACAATTCATAAAAATGCAATAGGATATCTAATTTCTCAAGGATATCTTGATAGAGAAATTTATTTAAAAAAAAATGAAATATTACTAGTAAAAGAAATTGATAAAAAATTCATTAATTTATTTCAAGAAGAAAGAAATAAAAAGGTTGAATGGTTTGATATTTTTTTTGAATTTTTTAAAAATAATACCATTGAAGAAATTCAAAAGAAATCAAAATTAATAGGAAAATGAAAATGCTTTATACTCCTTCAATTATTATTAGACAATTGAAACTATACTCAATAAATAAACTCGCTTATAATCAAAAATTTCATTATGGTTTAAATATAATAAGAAGCTCACACAACTCTACTGGGAAATCTTCAATTTTAAATTTTATTTATTATATTCTTGGTGGTAATGTTTATAATTGGACTTATGCAGCACAAGAGATTGAATTTGGGTTAATGGAAGTTGAATTAAATAATGCAATTTATACTCTTTTTAGATCTAGATATGAAAATAAAGAACCTACCATGATTTATGATATAACATTGAGCGAAATTGAGGCAAGTAATTTTGAATTTATGAATGAAAATAAAAAAGAAAAAAATAAAACTAATTACAATAAAAGAATTCTTGAGATATTAAAAATCCCAAATTTATCTATAAATGAGAATAGATCTATAAGAATTCAAGATTTGCTTTGCCTTATATATTCTGATCAAGATTCTTCAGTCAATTCGATATTTAAAAATCCTGAGAATAGTAATGAATTGATTAGAAAATCTATAGCTGAATTACTATTATTTAGAAAAAGTGAATCACTTATAGAAGCAATGAACTTATTAGCTCTGAAAAGAAAAAAACAAATAAATATTGAAAAATATCTTAAAGTTTTTAAAGAAAATTTTGATAATATCAAATCAATACACTATAATAAAGATTTTTTAATCGATGCTACTAAGATAAAAATGCATAAAAAAATAGAAAATTTAATGAAAAATGTTGAACTTAAAATGAAGAGTTCTGAAAAAAATGAGATTAAAAATATAATGGAAATAGGAAGTATTGAACAAAATGGAATATCAGATATAGAAAATAATATTATAAATTCAAGAGAAGAGTTCAAAAAAATAAAGCAAGACATTAAAAGGATTAAAATATATTTGGAGGAATCAGAAGCATTTATAAGTGCATTAAATGAAAGAAGAGATGCTCTTAATATTTCTATTGACATTTCTAATATTATTGAAAATGCAGATTTCAAGTACTGTCCATCTTGTTTTACAGAAAATACAAAAACTCACTATCTTTTTGGGCATTGTGTTTTATGCAAAAACCATTTAAATTCAAATGTAAGAAAATATAGCAGGGAAAAAGCTTTAAGAGAAATTGAATTTCAAATAAATGAATCAAAAAAATTGAAAACTTCAATGGAAACTGAAAAAAACTTACTAGAAAGAAAAAAATATAATTTAAATAATAGAATAAAAATCTTAGAAAAAAGATTTTGTGAAATTTATAAAATATCTGATGTTAGTAATGCTGAAAGAGATCAAACATTAATTGAAATAGGAATCACTCAAGGAGAATTAAAATCACTTGATTACCTAGAAGATATTGAAAAAAATTTTTTTAAAGTGAAAAAAGAAACAAAAGAATTACATAATGAAATTTTAAAAATAAAAGAAAACATAGCTGAATTAAATGAAACTGATTTAAACAATCAATCTTTAAATTTCATACATCTTTCGATGAAAAAAATACTCGATCAGGACATAAATATTGATGATACATTTAAGTACATAAATGATATACAAGTTTCTTTTAATAAAAATAAAATTGTGATTAATAACTCAAAAATTTCTGCAAGTTCACAGGTAGTTTTAAAGAATGCACTGCATTTAGCTATTTTAGAGTTATCACTAAGTGAACCGAAAATATTATATCCAAGGCTTCTATTACTAGATAACATTGATGATAAAGGTATGACTCAACAAAGAAGTCATAATTTCCAGAAAATAATTCAAAAATTAAGCATTGAAAGTGATGTCAAACACCAGATTATAATGACAACAACACAAATAGCTAAAGAATTAAATGATGAACGCTACTGTATTGGACCTAATTATGATATAAATCTTAAAACATTAAATTTATAAATTTTAAGTATAAGTAAAATGAATTAATTCCAGCAAGAATCGAACTGGCTTTGCCGACTTTTTTCTTTTTGCTTCAAATTTCTGGAATTTAATTAACATAACAATATCAACTTAGACACTTCATACGAGTAACAAACCTGCCAAACTGTAAAGCAATGAATTTGGGACAACAAAATTTTTTTGTGAGTATAGCAATTCTTCTCGGCTTCATCGGCAAATTAATACTTATTTATATAAAATATATATAAGTAAGTGCCGGCAAGAGCAAAAACTCTTCTCGGCATCATCGGCATGGCCGGCAGATGTTTTTTTGGGGGGGGGGATGGGGTATTTGAATGAAATATTAAAGATTTATAATGATTTAAGTTGTAGGTAGGCGGTAAGTAAGTAACTCTTCCAAATAGGGCGAGATTGGTATTTAAATAATTATAATTATTATTTTAAACTAGAAATTTTTTGTTTAATTCTGCCTATACTCAAATTAAAACTTATATAATGACAGTTTGATTTTGGCATGAGTTATGGCAGAAAATTTAAATAGATAGATAGCGTTCCCGCCCTATTTGACACTATTTCTTACCGCCTACCAATTTAGTATATATTGCTGAAAATATTGAATAATTTAAAGAATCGTTTTAAGGCTGTTTTTAGCCTACTTTATGGAAAGTATGGGTTAATGTGCGATCAATTTTAAAACTAAAAAGGATGATTTAAATGGATATAGACCAAACTTTATATTTAATCAAAAATCAAATTGATAATATTAAATCAAAGTGGACAGAATTTTATGTTACCTATAAGTCAAGTGGTTTAGCTACACCTCATTTTTCAAGTATTGAAGATGTAAATACAAGGATTAATAATACAATTGATATTTTTAAAAATAGTAAAATGGAATCTATATTTTCAGAGTTTAATGAAGGAATAAAAGGAGAGATTAAAAACTATATTCAAGACCTGAATAATATTCTCATATCTAGTCTTATCCCAAGTGATAAATTGATTCAAATTTGTGGATATTTAAATAATATTATCAGGTTTTTTTATAATTCAAACATTTATTTTAGAATTATATTTTTTAAAAATGATGACGAAATTATACAAAATATTCAATTATTTAATACAAAAATTAATATAATTAATGAAAATGAAAAAAAGTCAAATGAATTACTAAAAATAATAGAGAATCTGCATGGTGATGCTAAAATAAAAACTATTGCTAATTCGTTTAATAATGCAAAAGAAAATATTAAAATAGCCTCATGGGGTTATTTAATTGCAACTCTAGTATTTTTAATTGCAACAGTTGAATTAGCATTGTTTTACTTTAATATACCAAATATAGATAAATTTCAAAATCAAAGTATCCCTTTATTTTATCTTGAATTGTATATGTCATTATTTAGATTATTATTAGTAATACCATTTGTTTTTCTTATTAGATTTTGTTGGTCTCAATATATTTTTAACAGAGATTTAAAAACTTCGTACGCTTTAAAAGCTGCCATTGCTGAAAGTACTCCTTCAATTTTAACTCAACTTGATGGTAGAAATGCAGATGAAACAATAAAAGAGGTATTTAAAACCATTTATTCAGATAATAAGCCTATTTCAAATAATGATGATGATTTTAAAAAAATAATGTCTATTTTAAAAGGTAATAACTTAAAAGAATTAACTAGTCTAATAAATGCATTAAAGAAATAACACCCATTTTTCAAATTTTTAAGTAAATAAATTCCCTCCAAATAAGATTTTTATTGGAGGATTTTTTTATGAAAAAAGAAGAAATCGAAGCAAAAATTGAAGCCTTAAATAATTCCATTTCTAAGTCAGTTTATTCAGTAAAATTTGATGATGGGCGAGAGGTTTGTCTACAGATCTATTGAAGAAATGCTTAAAGCAAGACAGCTTCTACAAAATGAATTAGCTAAAGTTTCAAATAAAAAAAATAATGGTTTCAAATACACAATTTTTAATAAAGGAGTCTAAATAAAATGGACTTCTTTAATAAATTTATAGAACTATTTGGATCAAAAGAAAGTAAAAAAAGACAATTACAAAATCATAAAAGAGAATTTTTTAATGAAATTAGAAAAATTGAAGGTGCAACAAAATCAGATCGCTATAAATATTGGAATTTGAACGGTATTTTTTTAGTTTCTGGCAAGCTTTTAGGGCTTGAAATACTAAGTACAAGGTCAAGAGATCTAGTAAAAAACGATGGTTATTCAAAACGTGGAATAATTTCTATAGAAAGTAACACTATAGGCACAGGTATAACAGGTGAAATAGTAAGTAAAAAAGATAACAAGCCGCTAAAAGATATTCAAAATATTTGGGATGAATTTACAGAATCAAATGGGTAGGAGGTAAGCAATAGAGTCAAATAGGGCGGGAACGCTATCTATCTATTTAAATTTTCTGCCATAACTCATGCCAAAATCAAACTGTCATTATATAAGTTTTAATTTGAGTAAAGGCAGAATTAAATAAAAAATTTCTAGTTTAAAATAATAATTATAATTATTTAAATACTAATCTCGCCCTATTTGGAAGAGTTACTTATCGCCTACCTTGTAACGACGCATGCTTATCCAAAAATTTGAGCGCCAAAACGATAAAATATTATTTTACTTTACGCATTTAAATGTTTAATCAGGTAGGACAACTAAAAAAAGTAAGAGTTTTTTATTTTATGTCTAAGTTGTTAAATTATTCTACTCTTACCAATTGTAACTTTAACTAAAATAATAAATTTTTTTCTTATTATGTTTGTTTTATAAGCTTAAATTGAAAATTCTATTATGATCAAAGATTTCGTTTTATGAATTAAAAGCTAGAAAAAATGCGAACTAATAAAATTGCGCTTTAGCATAGCAGACCGTCTAAAATGTTTATTTAAAGAGGCGGTCCGCTAAAAAATAATGCAGTTTTTAGCATGATAATTTTTGATATTAATAACAAATTCAAATTCTGATTATTTTAAAATTTAAGGGTAAAAAAAGTAGAAATTAATTACTATTTTTAATTAATCTTGTTCACTATTGAACAGATTCTCAATTGTTACCCTATTTAAAATTAAGTCTACTTTTCTTAAGATTAGGCCAGTAATATATGTCCTGGAGATAGTTTTGTTACCAATGAAATGAAAAACCTATACTTGATCACAAAGAACTTGGAATATGTACGAGAGCGAAATGTTATGCAATCAAACAAGCTTTAACGGACTAGCTAAAATGTTTCGTTAAAGAGACAGTCCGTTAAGTATTTGAAATTTAAGAAAATTTATCGAATTACAAATTTATTCCCTTTAAGTGAAGAAAATTATAGCAGACCGTCTAAAATGTTTAGGCCAAGTGACGGTCTGTTAAATTATTAACTTCATGAATTTTCTAACTATAATGTACTTTGGCCAAATGTACTAAACAATAGCAGACCGTCGAAAATAAAGTGTACCAGTGCCGGTCTGCTAAGAGCAATAAATTTATAATATTATTAAATGGTTAATAAGAGTCTTTAAAGCAATATTCGTACATATTCAATAAAATCATGGATACCCTACTTGTATAGTCAAAAAATCAAACCATGAATTATTTAATAATATCAAATATTTAAACTGAATTTTGACATTACCATGAAAACTCATGTTTTTAAAGTTTATCAGTATTTAAAAGAATAACTTTGTCTTTGAATTTTTACGATTCTTTTAAAAGGGTTGGAAAATATATTCCTTATAAAACCAGTATTTTTTTGATTTTTTTCTGGAAGTTTAATTCAATTCAGACAACTTCTTAAACCATTCAAGAATTTCATACATAAATTAAAAATCTTATTTAAAGAAACAAGTCCTCTGCAACTTTTACGCTTCATAACTAATTTAGACAGTCCGTTTATTTACCAACATAATCACTTCAGAAGAGAGATTTTTCTCTTCATAAACATTTTAGGAGCCTTTATGGATTTCACTAGTCATCACCTGAATAAAAAACTTTCCAACGAAAAATTTAAAGAATTGGCCTCTGTGGCCTTAAAGAAAGGAGTTAGAATGTGCGGTAGTATTTGTGCATTAGAACGTAAATCTGGAATCTCAAGACAAACTCTTACAAATATTGCTAAGGGAAAGTCATGTTCGCATGCCACACGTTTAAAGCTAGAAGCATTTGTTGAAGAAATAGAACAAAAGAAAATCAAACCATTCAAAGGAGCAAAGTTATGAATTTTGCTTCATTTGCCTCACCTGAATGGGTTAAGGCTCTGCAAATTTGTAATATTGATTTAGGCTATGGCATTAAAGAAGGAAATGAAATTGTCTTTAAAAATATTTTCACTGGTAGCCAAAAGTATCATTCCTTACGATATTTAATTAGGAAACAAGTCTTCATGAACCATTGTGCTAGTGGTTCAGAAATGCATTTGACTCCTGTTAAATTGATTTCTAAATTAACGCAAATTTCAGAAAAACAAGCTTGGATACTATTACAAAAGGAATTAGGGAAGTGGAAAGACTTCCCTAGTCCAACACTTATAAGCTTAAATAAATATAAAAAAGAAAACGTTCCAACTAATTCAAAAAATTATTCTGAATTTAGATCATTTTCGGAATGTATGCAAAATGAATGGTATCAAAAACGTTGTGAACTTTTAACTTTAATTGCAAAAGAATTAGAATTTACAAAAAATAAAAACGCATCTAGACAAGTTTTAGAGTGGTGGGAAAAAAGAGGATTCAATTTAGAATGTGCATTTTATGGCAAAAAATCATTTGTCCTACTAAATTCACCTGAACAATTAGAAAAATTAAATTGTGTTCAAAATTTAACGCTTGAAGAAAAATATTTAACAGGAATTTGGAAACCGCATGCCATCACAAATAAACCTTGTTTGCAATGGATTAGTAAAGACTATTTAGCCTTGTTCTTTTGCTGGAATTATTTATATGATTCTAATGGCAATGCAATAGAGTATGTTACAGGAATAAGAGCACGTTATGCAAATTTGCAACCAACAAACCAACCCAAAGAAGTTACCTTAGGAATAAAACATATTCCTGAATTAGAAAGATTTCCTGCTAGCATTGGTTACTATGGTTTACTTATTCCAAAAGCTTTAGATCATAAAAATACATCATGGTTGCAATACAATGGTTGTGAAAATTTTACTGTTATTTTGACTGAAGGCTGCACAAATATGCTGGCAGGAAGACATTTATTAAAAAGAAGTGATGTTATTTGGGCCACATCAGGACAAATTCAAAGTGCAATGTGGAAAGATAACTTAAGATTAATTCGTAATTGTAAACGACTTATAATTGCATTTAATAATGATAACAAATCAAAATTAAATACAGGCCAAGAATTAGCCTTTAAAACAAAAGAAGCCGCTGAACAATTTGGCATAAAAAATGTAGAACTTTTTCCCATTGAATTACTAGAAAGTTGCAATGATTTAAATGATTTACTGAAAAAAAAGAAAGCCTCTAACAGCAACTTAGAAGCTTTCAAAAACTACTTTTAGGAGGTTTTCATCACAATGCCGCAATATAATATAAGTTATGAAAATAAGCAAGTTGAGAATATTAAAAAATATAGACAAGAAAAAAACCAGCATTTGACAAATATTGTTACTGCAAAATCTATTGATGAATTATTAAGAAAAGAAGTTTTAAAATACAAACAAAAAGGGTTTAGTCAATTAAGAATAACTGAATATATATTTCAAAACTCTTTAAAAAACTTATATTACTATGAAAGTAATAAAGAACACCCAACAAAACGCATTCGTTTTCATAAAGAGCATATTTTAAATACAATTAGCGTTATGGATCATGAAATTGCATTTCAAAATTTAGAAGATATTAAAAAGAAAATTCAATATAAAGGCTCAAGTTATCAAACTTCTTTAGCTATATTTACTAAGTTTATTTTTCCAGCTTTAAATCATGACAGTCAAAATCATCCTGAAATAATTGCTAAAGTAATAATGCATTTTATTTGGCAAGTAAAAAGAAAAATGAATGCCTTAAAAGTTCAAAATCACTTATGCCCTATATTTATCAATGTTCATCAGGGTGTAGGTAAAACAGAGTTTGTTAAAAACTTATGCAAACCATTTAGTCAATTTGATTCCTTCTTTTTAAATAAAAGTGTTGGAGAAATTGTTGATTCAAGAGAAATTGCCTCAAACTTAGAACGCAATATTTTATTTTTAGATGAACTTGCCCAAGCTGAAAAAAGTGACATCAGTTATTTAAAAAATATTATTACGACAGAAACCTTATCTCCAAGAATTTTAGGCTCTAATAAAACCATACATGTTGAAAATAAATCTACTTTTATTGCAACTGCAAATGTTTTAAATTTAGCAGAGAAAATTAAAGATGATACAGGAAACAGACGTTTCTTTCCTATTGAAGTCAAATCATTTAAAGAAATAAGCGTTCCCTATTATGCTTTAGAAAATTTAAATTATTTAACTGAAAATGAAAAAAAGGAAGGTTATTTATACCCTTTAAATTTTGATGGTACTTGGCTATGGACCCTAGTTGATGAAAACTGGAAATGTTTTTTATCCCTAGAATAAATTGCAACTATTCAAAAGAAACACACTGTTTTAACTGACGTTGATGAATTTATTGAAATTTTTAATATAACGATAGATAAAAATAGTACAGCTATTTTAATTTCAGACTTATTTTATGTGTTTAAAAAGTTATTTCCAAAAAGTAAATTTGACCAAATTAAAAGCTTTTCTAATGAAATTACGAAACGGTTTAATGAAGCCAAAGTTAATAAGGCAGGACAAAGAAAAAAACATACAGGTTTTCATTTATCTATAAATGAAACTTTTAATGGATATTTATATAAACATATTTAATTTACAACTTACTTAAGTAAAAGGAATTACAAAGTATGCATCAAAGTACTAATAAATTAGCAGGCATTCGTTTTTTACAACGCATCAATAAATGGGAAGCGAGGGTTTCTGTTCAGGGGGAGCACTATTCAAAGACTTTTATTAAACAAGAGGATGCCATACTTTGGCGAGAGCACATGCTAAAACCTTCTGTTAATTTAGTTCCAACCTGTGAAATATTATTTCCACAGTGGCTTGAAAATCCATTTGGTGCGTATTCTCCTCAAACACTTTTTATCTATGAACAAAATGTAAGATTATACTTGGATAAAGCCTTTGGACATTTGAAACCTGAAGAAATAACAGAACAAGCCATTTTAACGTTTGTTTTAAATTTAGCTAGCTCTACTACCAACCAAGGCAAAAAACGCTCTCTAAAGTCCATTAAAAACATTGTTGGTTGTTTCAGTTCATTTTTAGATTGGTGTTGTTTTAAAAGTTACTTAGAAGACAATCCTTTGAAACGTTCTAAAGTAAAAAATAACCTAAGTATTTTTTATAAGAAAAATCGGTTAGAAAATAATCAAGCAAATACAATAAAGAAAAAAGCTCTTACCAAAGAAGAAGCTAAATTACTCATAGCCCAAGCTTACAAACGAGGATTTCAAACAGGACTGATTATAGAATTTTTAATTTATACAGGATTAAGAATTGGAGAAGCCGCAGCTCTAACTTGGGGCGATCTGACTTATTTAAAAACTGACAACCTTGGCAATGTTTCTTTATTCATTACTATCAATAAAACCATGGACCACCGCACGAAAAGCATTCAACGCTCTGCAAAATGTGATTCTAATGGGCAAGTAGAAATTTCTTATTCCATTGCCCAAAAGTTAGAACAGTGGAAAAAAATAGCTTCTGATTATGGCTATCCTATTTCTAGCTTAGACTTTCTATTTCCTTTTGTTGCTCAAAGTCCTAAAGACTTTTCTGCTCTTATTTCTTCTTTAGCTAGAAAAGCAAATATCAAACACGTCACTGCTCACGGGGTTAGACACACCACAATTACTTTCTTAGCGAGTTCAGGCCATTCTATGCAAGTCGTTCAAAAAATAGCTCGGCATAAAACTTCTGATATGACAACAGCATATTTTGATGCAACTCAACTTCCTGTGACCGGTGTTACTGCTAGTATTGAAGGGATTTTGGGGTAGTTTTAAGTTAAAAATAAAAATGTTTATATTTAGTAAAAAATTTTTTGAAATTATGACTTTTAAATGTGTTTTGTTATTTTAGCATTGAGAATAAAAAATTGATTAAAAATAAATTTAAAATTTTATATAATTATTGAATATAAATATTTTATCGTTCTTAAGTAAGTAATTATTTTACTTACTTAAACAGGATCATAACTAGAAGTAATCTTAATTTAAAGGTTATGGATTGTTTTAAAATTTTCTAAAACAATTTATATCTGATATTCAATATTGTTTATTATTATAAATATAGAATTTTAAAGAGGTCAGGTAAAAATGAACCCAAAGTACAAACTAAAAGATGGCATTGGAGCAGTTTCAGCTGAACATGATTTATACTTAATCGAAGCTTTCATAGATAATGGGTATTTAGAAAAAATTAAAGATCCAAAAACACCTCAATTTATTTTACTAGGTCGAACGGGCGCTGGTAAATCCGCAATTATCAAATATTTAGAAAATAAAATAGATTCCAAAAGGTTTAAAAAAATTGAAATTGAATACTTATGTCTGCAATACTTAAAAGATAATATTACTTTAAGAACGCTAAAAGATCGAAAAAAAAATATTGAATCATTCTACAAGTATCTTTGGAGACATATATTTATTTTAGAGATTGTCCAATTTTTTTCTGAAGATGTAAATAACACTAATTCATTCTATAAATTTTTTAACATTCAAAATTCAAAAAATAAAAACAAAGCGATTAACCAAGCATCACAATATTTCCAAAAATACTCTGATTGTGTTTTTAAAAATACTGAGGAAAACATTAAAAATGCAGTAACTGAAATAGAAAAAAAAGTTCTTGAAGAAGCTCAACTTTCTGCTAATATTAGTTATAAACCTGAAGTTAAAACTGATTTAAAGACCTCAAATAACTCAGTAATAAAACAAAAATCCGAATCAGAATTTAAAGACACAGACTACGTTATTGATAGGTACCAGATATCCGAACTAGATGGAGTAATAAGATCTCTAATTAAAGAGTTTAGTGATGATCAAAAAGAATATTATATAATAATTGATAATTTAGATAAAAATTGGACCTATGATGATAAAGATTTAAATGAAATTATTAAATATTTACTTAATGCTATAAAAGATATTAATACAAAAATTAGAGATTTAAATATTAAAATTATAGTTTCAGTTCGTGAAAATATATTCAATAGTGTTTTACAAACAACAAGAGACAATGAACCTCAAATTGAAAAATGGAATGATTTCATTCTAACTATTACATGGAAAAAACAGGAACTTATTCAATTGATAAACAAAAGATTAACCATATTTAAACATCAATATCAAAAGTCAAGTCCAGATTTAAATGATATATTACCTACAGAAGACAACGGCAAAGATAATACTGACAATAAAGCAATAGATTATATTTTGAATAGAACATTCCAAAGACCAAGAGATGTAATTTCTTTTTTTAATAATTTAGTTAAACTAATAGATTCAGAAAAATTTGAAAGAATTAGTTGGGAAAAAGTTAAAGAAATTTCAAAATATTTTGAACAAGAAATAATTGAAAGTGTGATCGATGAATGGAAATATAACTTTCCATATTTAAGATATTCTTTGGATTTAATTAAAGGATTAAAATATAAATTTAAAATCAGTGAAATAAATCAACAATCTATTAACGATTTATTTAATAAAAATACTAGATTTATCAATGACGAACTTACTCAAATTTACTTAGACAGTCAAACAACTGCAATAAAAAAAATTTTAGAATGCTGGATGATTGTTGAATTTATAGAAATAGAAGATAATAAAAATTATATTAAAAACTCTCCATTATTTAAAAAACTACCAGAAGATAATAATGGAAATACTAATTATATAATTCATAAATGTTTACATAATACATATAACATAAAAATGAAATTTTAAAAATAACGAAAGCATAATTATTTTTATAATTACATACCTAATTGCATTTAGTGCCAATTAAAAGTTTATCCGTCGATAAAAGAAATTCCTATTTTTTAAAATAAAAGTAATTTGATAATACTAAATATTACTTTCATTTTTCCTGATATTTAAAGACAAAAGTTCTCCGTCTAAAATTACTAGACGAAAATTTAAGTTATTTTTTTCGTATTTTCCTACATTTATATTATCTTCTAAATTATTCAAAGATTTATTATAAATTAATTTATAAATATCTATTGACTCTACTTTATTTAAATTTGAATCTAAAGAATATATTATTGAAGACAAATTTAATAGACAATATTTAGTGTCACGAGGATTTCCTTTCAATTTAATTAGAGCCGTCAAATCTTGAATATTATTATTTTTATCTAATTCAAAATGTATTTTATAATATTGATTTAAATATATAGTATATGTACCATCATTTTCTTTTATTTTATCGTTTTTAATTTTCAATACATTTTTTGTTTCGTCAGCAAAACGATTATATCTCTCAATGAATTTATCTATTGAAATAATTGAATTCTTTTCGAAATCTAGTGATTTGTTTGTTGAAGAACTAAGTTTTTCCTTTTCTGAGATGTTTATATCATTTGGTATAAAATAGCTTAATGATAAAGGAAAACATATTAATGAAAATATAAAAAACCATAAAGATTCTTTTTTACTTGGTACTTTTCCAGATTTTTTGTCTTTTAGAATTTCTGGTTTAATAAAGCCTATAATAGAGTTGACAAAAATTATAAAGAAAAATAAACATAAAATAATCATGAAAATATACATAATAGAAATTTCCTAATAAGAAAACAATTTATAAGATATATGAACTATGAATAGTACAAGTATTCAAATTAATTTTCTATTTTTTTTAAATTTTTTTTTTAATTTAAAAAAAATAGAAAGTGTTGAATAGATTATAAATCTTAACTTGAAAAACAATCATCATCAAAACTCAGCTTTAATTTAGATCATTTTATTTTGCTAATGATTCATCATAAAGGCTATCATGGAATTCTTTATATTCAGGATAATATTCTTTTTTAAGTATATTCTCTAAACTAAAAGGCGATTTCTTTTCATAGCAATCAGGACTAATATTATTATCCTCTGATTCTAAAATTACTGTCAAATTATAGATATCTTCAAGATTATCTAAAATATACAAATAAAGTGTCTTACTATTTCTAAATTCAACATCCAATTGTGTTCTAAGGTTCTCAATAATTACTCTATTCTCTCTAAGACTCTCTGGATGTGTATTTGCTGAATTCCAATAATTTGTGCTGACTTTAATATTTTTAGGATTATGTTGATATCGAAGTAAAGCTCTCATTAATTTGATAATTTTTGCTTTGATTTTTATCTTTTTATTTTGAACAACTGTATCTAATATTAATGAAATTTTTTCAGGTTTTATTAAAGGATTTTTTTCTTCCCTAAGTATTTTAGAATTTTTTTCGCACAAATAAATAATGTCGTTTTCGGTAGATAAATTTTCCATGACAACTTCCTTAAAATAAATGATAGCATTTCATTTTAAATTTAAAATTAGCAACTTTAACTCCGCTTTTTAGAAATAACTGTTCTAAATTTACAATACAAATTCCATTTAGTATTTTTATATAGTCAAAAAATCAAACCATATTTAATACAATAAAATCAATAACTTAAATTGATTTTACCAAATCCAAAGAATCGCATAAAAAATTATCAATTATAAACTTATACTTTATTTTCATAGATAAAAATATCATTCAAATTAGAGAAAGTTAACTCAAGTCAAGATCCTTTTAAAGACAAGCAAAATCCAATACAACTTAAAACTTACTAATTGAAAATTTGAAAATGAGATTATTTTTTGGCCTCTTTTATTAAATTAGTTAATTCTTTTAAATTGTTTGATTTTAAAAAAATCATTATTTCTTTTAAGTCATCATCATTTTTAGAAGTTGGCCTGTTGTCAGAGTAAATAGTTTTAAATACTTCTTTTATCGTTTCATCAGCATTTTTTTCTTTTAATTGCTCAAGTATTGAAGGAGTGCTTTCTGCAACAGAAGCCTTTAAAATATAAGATGTCTTTAAATCTATGTTAAATAGATATTGAGACCAGCAAAATCTTATTAAAAATGCTACTGGAATGGACAATGAAAGCCTAATAATAGAGGTATATATTTCAATTTGGAATAAAGAAATATTTTCAGTTTTAAATTTACTAACATCTGGAATATTTGAAGAAAACAAATGTAATTCAAGAAGAACTATTAGTGTAACAAATACCAAAACAAGCCAAAACCACATTATTGGTTTAATTTCTTTAGTAGCATTATTAAATGAATTAGCGATAGATTTTATTTTAGCATCACCAAGTAAATCATTTATTTGACTTTCTATTACATTGTATCTTTTTTCTAAAATTTCAATGTTATTCATTCTTTCATTATAGCTTTTTATATTTTCTAATATACCATTTTGATCTTTAAAATATTTACATCTAAAGTAAATTCCATATGAATGAAAATTTTTTATTAAATTATTAAGGTAATTTATAATATTATTTAAATTTTCTTGGGGTATATTATTATTGATAATAAATTTTAAATTATTAATATTACTTTCAATTTCTGTTTTTATTGAAAGACTTAATTCTATAAAAATTTTTTCAAAGACATTAGATGTAATAATCTCTATAATTTCTATCATTGTGCTATTTAAATTATCAATATCAGAAAAGAAATTGGCAGTTGATAATCCTGATTTATGATGTTGACTATAAAAATCAGCCCATTTTGGTTGAAATTCTTTAATTTTAATTTTTATATTTTCCAATTTTGGGTCTTGTGTATTCATTTTAAGATCCTTTACTCAAATTTTATAAAAATCAAGATAAAGCAGTCTTAAAACGATTGCTTAAAATAAGCAATATTTTCATTTCGTTAATAAAATCAACATCAAAATTAAAGAAAATTTTAGAAATCAAAAAAACACTTATAAAATACAGAAAAGTCACCGTGCTTAAAAATCAATTATCCAAATATTAATTATTCTAACTCTAAAATATATTTAAAAACTTAAGCATAAAATAAGACTTCTTTAAATCTTACAATTCTCTTTACCAACTCTAAAAAAGTTAGTTACTTTTCACAATTGATTCTCAGCAAACCCTACTCCTCCCCCCATTTGATCTTCCCCGTCCAACATGTAAAATAACTTCAGGTTTGATACAAAAAAAAGAGGAAGACACATAGCTCGTGCTTCCCCTTAAAATCAAATCACATGGTGTTATTTGATAATTAAATAATACATAAAGTAAGCAAGATTACAAGCTTACTTACAGGTTTGTTTTCATGATGAGGTGTCTTTTTTTCAACAAAAGGACATTTTAATAATGACAAAACAACAAGCAAATTTAATTGGAACTCGCTTTATCCTGCTTATTAACAAATGGGAAGCAAGATCTGCTGTTAAAGGAACACATTATTCCAAAACATTTTTAAATAAAGAAGATGCTATTTTTTGGCGAACGCAGTTGTTACAACCAACTTCGGTTATTGTTGCAACGTGTGAATTGTTATATGATAGTTGGTTGAATAACCCATTTAGTTTTTATTCGCCACAATCCATATTTATTTATAAACAAAATTTAAGGTTGTATTTGTTGCCAGAATTTGGAAGTTTAAAGCCTACCGAAATTGATGAGAATTTAATTTTATCTTTTGCCATAAAGCTTACTGAAACAAAAACGGTCCAAGGAAAAGCTCGTTCCCTTAAAACGGTACAAAACATCATAGGTACGTTAAGCACTTTTTTTGAATGGTATTTATTACCTAGCCTAAGCAATACGTGTCTTATTAAATATGGCAAGTTTTTTAATTAGTAACATTTAGAAAAAACATTTCAGCCAACATGAAAACTTAAATACATGCACAAATTGTTCTTTTATTTAAATTTTTACTTATGATCACCATAAAATAAATTGTTTATTTCTTCACATTCTGCATCAAAATCATCAGAAATTTTCATTTTTATTTTACTTTTCTTTGCTTGACCTAAAGCGCAATCTACCCAATTTGTAAACCCATTTTTCTTAGCCCAATAAAACAATAAACTTTTTTCTAAAGCAGATAAGCGAAAAGAAACAACCTCTTTCCTAAGCTCTTCTTGTTTTCTTGGTCTACCCATTTTTTTCTTTGCATTCTGCAATACTTCTCTTTCTTGAGCAGTTGGGCTAATAAATCCGTGTTCTTTTTTTTGCTGATTCTGAATAGATTTTTTCTTCAAATTTTTCAGCACATCTTGCAGAGATAATTCTGATTGTGTCATCTCCTTCTCCTTCATATTCGCAGAAGACAACGAAGAGGCAGCGATATTTTTCTGAGTATCCAATGGCTTGGAATCTGTCTTCTTCTTCGCTGTTGTTTTCATCGTATTTGATTTTAATTTTTGGGTCGTTGAAGATGCTTTTGGCTTCTTCGAAGTCGACTCCGTGTTTTTTCTTGTTTTTTGCTGCTTTTTCTTCATGCCACTCATACTGCACTCCTTCCTCCTAAATACTTATCGTAATACAAAAAATATACTTTATGTATTACGATAAATCAATAAAATAATAGAATTTAGTCTCAGCAATGTTTAAAACTAACTAAAAATATTGAGTTTTTTCAAATTTTGGAAATTTGGACTGTCCCAAGAAAAAATTGGGATTCCCTGTTGGGACTATCTTGCGGGGAAAGAAAAAAACAGGAAAATAAAGGTTATCCCTATGGCGGACCCAGCAAGAATCGAACTTGCGCTTCAGGCTTCGGAGGCCTACGTGATATCCACTTCACCATGGGTCCAATCAGGAAAATACTTAAAAGTATTGTGGCACATAAGCCTTGCAACAATGCCATACTAAAGTCAAGTTATTGAATTGGAGTATTTTTGTCTTCGCTTTTAGAAAGATAAGCGTTCACATAAGGCTCAACATGAAAGATTCCTTGGGAATTTAAATAGTCTACAGTTTTTCTCCCAATTTGCGAGAACACAGGTCCTGCAAGCATAGCACCGTATGCAGGGCGTACCTTTACTTCATCAATAACAACCACAATGGCAAGTTTAGGGTTATTTGCAGGTATAATTCCTTGGTAGACTGCAGTGCGTTCGGAATAAGCTTTATCTTTGTTTGACCAAATTTGTGCCGTACCCGTTTTTCCGCCTACTAGAATACCTGGAATTCTTCCAGCGTTACTTTGTTCAATAACATTCCCCATCATTTCTGAAATTGTTTTGCTAGTATCTTTGCGAATAAATTGAATAGGTGGCCCTACAAAGTTTTTTTCTTGTTCAGGATCTTTTGCTAAAATATTCATTCCTTTATCTTGTCCACCGCCCACCATTATAGTAACAGCGTGTGCCAATTGTAGTGGAGAAATAGCAAAACCCTGGCCGAAGGACATATTTGCAAAACGCATTTCACTCCAAGACTCTGGCTTATGAATTCGTCCTTTCCATTCCCCTGGGAAACCAAGGCCAGGAGACCTGCCAAAGCCAACTTTCATTAAGGATTCATAAAAACGTTCCCGTCCTGCTTTTAACGAAATTTTATACATTCCCACGTTGCTACTATAACGTAACACACCCTGTGTATCTAAATTAAAATTAACAGGATGGTCATCATGAATGACTCCCCCTGGAACATTCATTGCACCACCACGCACATCAAATATAGTGCTGGGCTGAATAATGCCTAAATCTAAAGCCTTTGCAATCCACATTGGTTTCGATGCAGAACCAAGTTCAATCGCATCCATAACTGGTCTAAAACGTTTGGCTTCAGGATCATTTACAGGAGGATTATTTAAGTCGTAAGTAGGATAACTTGCGATTGCTAACAGCTCTCCAGTTGTTACGTCTATCACAATAGCACTACCACCTTTTGCTTTTGCTTTAATCACTCCATCTCTTAAGGCATTTTGCGTAAATTGCTGAATAGAAATATCAATGGAAAGACGAAGATTTGGCAACATTTGCGCAGGTTTTGAAGCATCATTAGCCTTATTAATCACAACTCTACCGCGTGCATCACGCCTTGCATCCACTTTAATAGGTTTTTCTGTCAAACGAGAATTATAAATTTTTTCAACACCTTCTAGACCAATTCCATCAGCACCAACAAATCCAATTAATTGCGCAGCAATATCTTTTTCTGGATAAATACGTTTTGGTTCTTCAACAGTATCAATAAAATTTTTCCATTTTTTTAATGAACCTAAAGAAACTAATTCATTGTTAGTCATTTGTCTTTTTAACCAGACGAAGTTTCTTTTATCATTGCGCAAATTAAGCAAGTCTTTATAAGGAACTTGAATTTGTTTTGCTACAATCTTCAATGTTTCTTCATCTTGCGGCATTTTCTTTGTCAAAATATATAAACTGGTACTTGAGACACTTACAGCCAATACTTTTCCATTTCTATCCGTAATAGTTGCCCTAGGCTTAGACAAAGTGACACTAGTTTCAAGTTGTTTTGAACCTTTAGCAATCAGCCTTGCACGTAAATCTGTTGGTAAAACAGTCAACCATGCATAGCGAATTAATATAGCAACAATAACTGTAAGAAAGATAAGACTCATAGCCATTGCACGTTTTTGATAGTTATAATTTATTTTTACTTTTCGTGGATCAAAATAGTCTTTTACTTTTTGCCAGATAGATTTATTATAATATTTTTGCTTCATAATATATCATCCTTTATTTATGAAATGGATAAATATTTTTACAGTCTAGATTTAGATGCATGTTTTAGATCAAAAAGAAATGAAAACAAAAACATAAAGCTCATTTAATATTCTTTGAGCCAAGATTATATATAGTGGGCAAAGAAGAGAATTGCAATATTGTGGATTGAAAATGATAACCAAAAAAAATGAAACCTCCTTAAATACATTAATATAATCTTAATAACAGGTTAACCAATTGGTCATGATAAAATTTATATATTTCCTTAGGTTTTTTTTAATTTCTAAGGCCAAAAAATATATGTTTTTAAAAAAATTATTTGCATTTGATCAAGCAAAATTCCAAGCAAACAATCCTTTTGCAAGAAGATCTCAAGAAGAAAGGTTTCTCCATGAGAATTTTAAAAATGGTTTATGTCTTGGATATACAGCCTTATTTGCTAAATATTTAAGTGATGAATGGAATAAAAAAAATCTACCCATAGTTCATTTTAATTTATATACAAATGACTACAGCTATTATCCCTATTTACAAAGTGTCATGTTAACACAATCCCATGTAAATCAAAAATTAGATATTAGTATGATGATTGAAAGAAAAAATTTACAAGAATTAAGAGATGCTGCTACTAATTTTGCAGAAAAAAAACAAAATAGAGAAAAATTAAAACTTCTGAACGATAAAATAAATGATTCAGAATATATTAAAGACGTTGAAAATAGTTATAAAAATAATCATAAAACTAAATTTGTAAATAAAAATAATGATGCTGATAATTTACTAGAAAGTGAATTTGATCTTTTGCAAAATATTTTCAAAAACCAGTTTTATGAATATTTATATTCTAAAAAATATGAATTTAAAGCCAAAGAGTTTTCTAGTGACCTAAAAAATGAATTAAATTATTTTAAAAATAAAACAAAAAAATTTGTGATTATCAAACCAATTACAATTACTATAAGTTTATTAAAACACAGTATTTGTATTGCTGTTATGAAAGAAAAATCTTCTTTTTTCTCAGAAAAAATTTATTTTTTTGACTCCAACTTTGGCTTATATCAATACATAGGACATATAGATTTTTTCCCAAAAATATTTCATAATTATATCAAAAATAGTTATGGGAAAATTATTGATAAAGAAGAAATTTATGAAATGTTTTTTTTGCATTCATTTGTATTAAAAAGTCAAGTTTAAACATTTCAAATTGTCTTAGTCTATTTGTATTTATATTATTTTAATTTCCATTTTTGTTGCGGCTCATCAACACAATCCCAAACTTGGACATTTGTACCATTTGTTGAGATAGCACCTCTTACATCTAAACACTTGCCAGAAATCCCACGCAGTAAACCGTTTTCCATTAAAGTCCATTTTTGTTGTGGGACATTCACACAATCCCAAATTTGCACTGCCGTTCCATTAGTGTCAGATCCACCGCGGACATCTAAACATTTTCCACCTAGACCTTGCAAATATCCTTCATTAGTCAGTTTCCATTCTTGTTGTGGAGTATTTACACAATCCCAAATTTGCACATCGGTACCATTATTCGCTTGCGCACCTCTTACATCTAAACACTTACCACCCAAGCCTTGAATTTTTCCATTTCTATTTTTAACTGCAGAAATAGAATACATCCGATATCCCCAAGTTGTGTAATCAGTATTGACTTCACACGTATTTGGATCCGCTCCACCATTAGGTTGTGATGGGCGAGGATATTTACACATATCAAATGCAGCATATTGTAAAAAAGAATTCCATTTTATATTGCGGTCATTGTTTGTTAAATTAACAGGAAGAGAAGAAATATTGTAGCCCCGATAAATTTTATAATTTATTTCTTTATTACTTGCATGCAAAGCTTCTAGTGTAAAAAGTGCTGAATGCTTGTGATCTGAATGATCATTACCGTAAATTCCAGTACTATCTAAAGTCCTTACAATGTTTGGCGAGTAATCTTTAATTAATTTTGTTAATACTTCAATTAATTGTTCTCTTGAATAACTCTCAAATTGTTGTGGTTGACAAAAATTGCTTGCATTAACTTTTGGAATAAAAGATGTTTCATGTTTCCATAATTTTTCAAGCGAAGTATTACAAGTTTCTGAATAACCTGTACCAGAAGGATTTCCATCTGGTAATCGCATATAGATAATTGTTACATTAGGTGCATCTCTTAAAGTATAAAGATCTAAATCTTTTCCTAAGACATTTATTTTTTGTGCTGTCCAAACATTAGCTACTCCCGCCATTTTTGCATAAGCCGCTTGGGTACCAAGTTCTCTTAATTGCCAATGATAAACAAGAACCCCTGGAGCATTTAAGCTTAAGTAACCATCATTCCAATGAATTAAACCTGCATCACCTGAAGTAACATACACTGTTTGAACTTTATGACCAGCTTTAATTGCATTTTCCATATCCGGATTCATAAATAAAAAATCATCATCTTGATGAGAAATAATCTGCATATCTTTTGCTTCTAGTGCATTGACTGAACAACAAATTAATGCTGAACTTAAAACAGATAATTTTATTTTTCTTAAAAAAGAAATCATAACTTCTCCCAATTAGATATAAAATTTTAACTATTTATTTTTTATTAGTTGCAGACATTATATAGGTTATTTTGATAAGTCAACGAATTATTTTTTATTATTACTATTATGTTTATTTAATATTTTATTATATTATTTTTAATTTTTTTTAAATAAAGTCTTTTTCATAAAAATTTAGCAGCACTTCTTTTGTAAATGCTGCTAAACATAAACTATATTCCTCTATTGATAAGAAGTATCACTGTAGTAAACAAGCCAAAGTAACGAACTAAAATCGCGTGGAGCGATATGTTTACCGTTTGCACAAGCATCAAAAAGCAATTTTCTTTGATCTTCAGTCGCTAAAGATAAATCTATGCCAAGCTCCTCTCCTAGAATATTCCAAAGCTTAAACATTTGTTCTTCACTTAAAGAAAGAACAGTATCATCTTTGGGTTCAGTTGTTCTTCTATCAACAAAAGAATTTTCCAAAATCTTTAAAAGTTCATTTTGAAGTACTTCAGGTCGCATAGTATACACCTCCCGAAATTCAAAATTGCTTCACATATCGAGGATTGACTGATTTTAACAATACACCGACTCAATAGATTTAATCACCCTATCAAGTTTCATTCCTCGACTACCTTTTACTAGAATAACAAAACCAGATAAATTCACATGTATATCTGTCAGAAATTGACTAGGATCATCTTGAGCAGCACGCCAAAAAATCCTAGTTTTATTTTCAGATAAAAGTAAATCTTCTGTTTCTTTTAATAACTTGTAACAATCATACATTGCTAAGCCGTAAAGACACAAGTATGCATTCTTGATATTTTTTAACGCATGAAAAACATTTTCATGCCAGTATTTTGACTCGTTTCCTAAATCAAGCATATCACCTAGAATAAGAAGTTTATTTTTTTCTTTCCATTCTTCATTTTGCACTGCGTGTAATGCAGCTTCTAAACTCATTGGACTCGAATTATAGCAATCGTCGAATAAAATATTTTGATCTTTTAAATAAGAAATACGAGAACGCATTGGAGGCGAAACAAATTTTGACCAACCCAGAGCTATCTCATTTAAACTTCTATTCAGCATTATAGCAGATGCAAAAGCTAATGCAAAGTTGCTTGCATTATGAATTCCAGGAAGTGGTACTT
This sequence comes from Pigmentibacter ruber, assembly GCF_009792895.1. NCBI lineage: Bacteria > Pseudomonadati > Bdellovibrionota > Oligoflexia > Silvanigrellales > Silvanigrellaceae > Pigmentibacter > Pigmentibacter ruber. Next base: position 315,003 of record NZ_WSSC01000002.1, on the reverse strand, counting down.
TAAAATGAATATCTTTTTCATTTTTTATTGTTGAAATATTTGAATTTATTTCTATAGAAACTTCGCTACCTGTAGGCGTTATTTCAAATATATCCCAAAGTATTAAAGTTGAAATATTTTTTAAAATGGTTGATTTATCTATTCCAATTTTTGCAAAATATTTTTTTTCGACAACAATAAAGTCATTTTTTAAAGAAATGACACTTTCAGAATTTTGATCATTTAATTTTACATGTTCAAGAAAAAATTTTAATATTTTTTCATCAGAAAGTTGCCAAATTCTTTTAGTTTTTGGATTTTTAAATAATATTAACTCTTCATTTGCTGCAGTTTCCCAATTTATCAAATGTTCAAGATGCTCTGGTCCTAAAGCAGTTAAAATAGAAATATTTGGTTGTCCTAAATCAACATGCTGTGTCATTGCACCAATTTCATCAATACCTATTTCTAATACTAAGCAATCAGGAGATTTATTTTTATTATGATCTTCTTGACATAAAGTTATTGCCATTCCTAAAAAACCATTTTCACTTTTTTCTGTCTTTGTTACTTTATAATTTCCACCACTTAAAATACTAGCTATCATTTCTTTTGTGGTTGTTTTTCCATTACTTCCACCTATTCCAAGCACTGGAAAAGAAAATTGACTGCGCATAAATTTTGCAAATTGCCGAAAAGAAGCTAAAACATCAGAAACACAAATACATTTCTTTTTCTGCTCAATAGTTAATTCATTTAGATAATTTGAATTCTCGTCAACTAAAGCTAATTGGACACCTTTTTGAAAACAATCTTTTAAATAAGCATGCCCATCGTGTTGAGATCCTTTAATAGCAACAAACAAAAGATCAGAATTCACTTTTCGACTATCAATGCAAACTCCTTTTATCATAATAGCATTAAATTCTTTTTCACATTTTTGATTTTTCAAAATAGCTTGATAAATTTCACTCGCGGAAAGAGGCCACATTTTGTGTTTTCTCCATTTATATTATAATTTACAACAAATTATGCTACTTTAAAACACCTTCACCTGCATGCTCTAAAGGCATATTAGATCAATATAGAGGAATTGAATCAATGGAAACAAGTTTTAGCTATAAACTAAAAAATAAAGTTAGATTTGTCACAGCCACTTCACTATTTGATGGACACGATGCAAGCATTAATATTATTCGCCGCCTCTTACAACAAGGAGGTGCTGAAGTCATTCATTTAGGACATAACAGAAGTGTAAATGAAGTTGTAGAAGCTGCAATTCAAGAAGATGTCCAAGCTATCTCTGTCAGTTCTTATCAAGGAGGGCACTTAGAATATTTTAAATATATGCGAGAAATTCTTGATAAAAAAGGTCGTCCAGATATGAAAATATTTGGTGGAGGTGGGGGAGTAATAATTCCAAAAGAAATTGATGAATTGCATAGAAGCGGAATTACAAAAATATATTCTCCAGAAGATGGTTTTAAAATGGGTTTAGAGGGGATGATTTGTGACATGTTAGAGAAATCAGATTACGCCCTTTGTGAATGGCCTGTTGGGATAAAAGATAAAAAGGTCAATGCAAACGATCCTTTGCATTTTGCAAGAGCGCTTACTATGATTGAAAATAATGCTAATTATCTTCCAGAATCCGTTCGTCATCAAATGGAACTAGGCAAAAAAATAAAAGAAGAAAATAATAAAAATAACCATCCTTTAGTTCTTGGAGTAACAGGAACAGGGGGCGCTGGAAAAAGCAGTTTAACTGATGAAATTATTCGCCGCTTTACTTATGAATTTCCTGAAAAAAAAATCTGTATATTTAGTATAGACCCTTCAAAAAGAAAAACGGGTGGTGCGTTACTTGGCGACAGAATAAGAATGAATGCCATTCATCATCAAAATGTTTTTATGCATAGTTTTGCGACAAGAGGTAGTAAAAATGAATTGTCATCGATTACTACTGAAGCATTATGTCTTGCACGCACAGCGGACTTTGATTTTATTATTGTTGAAACAAGCGGAATTGGACAAGGTGATACAGGTATATTAGACGTTTCTGATATCAGCCTATATGTCATGACAATTGAATTTGGTGCTCCAACTCAATTAGAAAAAATTGATATGCTGGATTTTGCTGATTTAATTGCAATAAATAAATTTGACCGCAGAGGATCAGAAGATGCATATCGCGACGTTAAAAATACCATTAGAAGGAGCAGATATGCAGGTAACAAAAATATTGCAGATAATGATTATCCGGTTTTTGGTACGATAGCAGCAAAATTTAATGATGACGGTGTTAATGCAATATATAAGGAACTTTTAAAATTATTAAATAAGAAAAGCAACTCAAATAAGTGGGAAGAAAGAATTCAAATGAATTGCAGGAAGAAATCTTCCAATAGCTCTCCTATTATTCCTCAAAGCAGAACGAATTATTTGACAGAAATTGCACATACAGTTCGAAACTATCATCAAGAAACAAATAAATATATAGAGACTGCTACTAACATTTTTTCACTCGAAAATTCTGTTAATTTAATTAAAAATCATACAGCTAAAGAAATTTTAGCTCACGAATTAAGTCAACAATGGAACTTATTACCCAACGAAATTGGAAATGAATTAAAAAATTGGAAAGAATTAAAAGAAAATTATGAAAGTGAAGCGTTTAAATATGAAGTTAGAGGAAAAAAATATGAAGTTAAAACATTTTCCGTTTCTTTATCTGGATTAAAAATTAAAAAAATAAGTCTTCCGCAATATAAAAATTATGGTGATATTGTTCAATTTTTACGAAATGAAAATTTACCTGGATATTTTCCTTTTACTGCAGGTGTGTTTCCTTTTAAAAGAGCAGATGAAGATCCTAAAAGACAATTTGCAGGGGAAGGTGGACCTGCCAGAACAAATAATCGGTTTCACTTTCTTACTAAAAATGATCCTGCAAAAAGATTGTCAACAGCATTTGATAGCGTAACTTTATATGGTGATGAACCTGCTAAAAGACCTGATATTTACGGAAAAATTGGAGAAAGTGGTGTTAGTATAGCAACCCTAAATGATATGAAAACACTTTATCAAGGGTTTGACTTATGTGATCCCAATACGAGTGTGAGTATGACTATTAACGGTCCTGCACCTATTATCCTTGCATTCTTTTTCAATACCGCTATAGATCAACAAATTGAAAAAGAAGAACTGAAAAAAGGAAATAAATTAACAACAGAAGAATACGAAAAAATAAAAAAACAAACTTTAGAAACTGTTAGAGGAACTGTTCAGGCTGATATTTTAAAAGAAGATCAAGCTCAAAATACTTGTATTTTTTCAATAGATTTTGCCCTAAAAATGATGGGTGATATTCAAGAATTTTTTGTTCTTAATAATGTACGAAATTATTATTCTGTTAGTATTTCCGGGTATCATATTGCAGAAGCTGGGGCAAATCCTATAACACAACTCGCATTTACTTTAGCAAATGGATTTACATATGTTGAGTATTACTTGAGTCGTGGAATGAATATTGATGATTTTGCACCTAATTTAGCATACTTTTTTAGCAATGGAATGGATCCTGAATATTCAGTTATTGGAAGAGTCGCAAGAAGGATATGGGCAATTGCAATGAAAGATAAATATAAAGCAAATGAACGCTCACAAAAATTAAAGTACCATATTCAAACTAGCGGTCGATCATTGCATGCACAAGAAATGAATTTTAATGATATCAGAACAACCCTCCAAGCATTACTCGCATTATCGGATAATTGTAATTCATTGCACACAAACGCATACGATGAAGCAATAACAACACCAACTGAAGAGAGTGTAAGACGAAGTATGGCAATTCAACTTATTCTTGCCAGAGAGTTTGGTGTATTAAAAAATGAAAATCCAATGCAAGGCAGTTTCTTTATTGAGCAATTAACAAATGCCGTGGAAGAAGCTGTTTTAGAAGAATTTGAAAAAATATCTAGTAGAGGTGGGGTTTTGGGTGCTATGGAAACTCAATATCAACGCGGTAAAGTACAAGAAGAAAGTCTATATTATGAAACTTTGAAACATTCCGGACAACTACCATTAATTGGTGTAAATACGTATCTAAATCCGAATACTGAAGAAATTGAAAAGAAAAATGAAATTCAACTTTCAAGAGCATCATATAAAGAAAAAGATGAGCAATTGAATAGATTAGAAGAATTTAAAATAAAAAATGAAGAGAAGAAAAAAATTGCTTTAAAAAATTTACAAGAAAAAGTATTAACAAATAATAATATCTTTGCTGAATTACTCAACACTACACGCTATGCATCACTTGGAGAAATAACTCAGGCTCTTTATGCTGTTGGAGGGCAATATCGTAGAGCAATGTAAAATACAAAAAATATTACGTAATATTTTTTTGTGCTAACAAATATATTATATTATTATGCAACATTTCTATCTTTTTTGCTTCCAAGTATGAGTTGTAGATGTTGTATTATTTCAGATATTTCATTTGCTTTATTTGTTAATTCAGTACCAGACTTAGCAGTTTGTTCTGAAACAACAGCATTAGATTGTGTTGATTTTTCTAATTGATTAACTGCATCAACGATTTCAGATATTCCATATTCTTGCTCTTTTGCTGCAGTTGCAATTTCAGTTATTGATCTATTTACAAGCACAACATTTTCTACAGTATTTTGCATAACATCAGAACATTGGTTGGCAATTTCAGTGCTTTCAACTATATTTTGATTGCTCATTTTAAATAATTTATCTACTTCACTTGTCGTTGTAAGAATAATATCTTCTACTTTTTCAATACTTTCAGCTAGCAATTGATTTATTTCTTTTGCAGAGTCTCCGCTTAATTTTGCTAAGTTACCAACTTCTTCAGCTACAACAGCAAACCCCCTACCATGTTCTCCAGCTCTTGCAGCTTCGACAGATGCGTTGAAGGAAAGTAGTTTTGTTTTAAAGACGATATCATTTATTACTTTTGTCTTATTAGAAATTTCTGCAATTACTTTAATAATATCTTTTATTCTATCGTTACCTTGCTTTACTTGCTGCATTACTTCTTTATTACCTGATCTAATTTTATCAATACAAGAAATTAATTTAAGAACAATTTGAGCACCATTTTGTACTGTTTTTTCACTATTTTTTGAGAGATCTGATGATTCATTTGTTCCTTCTGAGGTTTTTTTAATCATAGAACTTATTTCTTGAACAGCAGAGGCTGTTTTTTGCAAGGAAGCATTTTGATTTTGAGTACCTAAATTTAATTCTCTAGATGTATCATTTAAATGAGAAGCCTCTTGCAAAATATCTTGGCTTTGTGAAAAAAGACTTGTGACAATAGTATTTATCGCTGTGGTAATTTTTGTTATAAAAAAGTAACCAAATAGTAAAGTTAACAAAATAAAAAACAAAACAGCTAGCAAAGTTACATATTTCAAGTTTTGTGAAATTTCATCATCTCTCTTAATTTCTGTATCAACTTTTTCTTGAATTGATTTAGAAAACTTATCTAACTTTTCTTCTAGATTTTTAAATAGATTCATAAATTTTTCAACTTCAATAGAATCAATTTTTTTGTTACTATTAAAAGCAGAATTTATGACTTTGGTACTACCTTCAGCATAGTTTTTTATTAAAACTGTTACCTCAGTAAAATTATTTTTAAGTTCAGGATCTATTTTTAACTTATTAATTGTTTCTATAGTTTCAGTAAATTTTTTCGTAAAATCCTTATTCTCTGCGAGTATGTCATCTTTTTCGGATTGTTGAGCATTTGTAAGAGACGCATACATAGCATTAACAACATTTCCGCGTAAACCGTCATGATACATATCAATCAACATTACATTTTTTAATAGTGGAACATATGTCTCATTAATTTCATTTAAATATGAATTTGTAAGGGTTGCTGATACAAAACTAAAAATTCCTAAGATTAATATATTAGTAATAATCATAATGATAAATATTTTATACCACTTTTTCAAAGAAAAATCTTTGCTACTTTCCATAATTTTCTCTTCAAATAAATTTCAAAGAGTATCGTCACAGGATGAGAAATAAATAAGCTAAATGAAAAAAACTACCTTTCTAAAATTTGACACTCATTTTTACTTTGCAATTCACATGCCGATAACTCTAGCTGGTTAAAAAGATAAGGATTTTAGTATGCTAGATGATTTTGAATTAGAGCTACAAAAAACTTTTTTTCAAGAAGCTGATATTAATCTTGAAGAGGCTGAAGAAGTTTATTTGCAATTAGGAGAAAATCCTCCTGAAGATTTACTTGCTCGTAGCTTTAGACTCGCGCACAACTTGAAGGGTAGTGCAAAAGCTGTAGGATTTAGTGAAATAGCAGAAATTCTTCATCATCTAGAAAACTTATTACTTAAAATGAAAAAGAAAGAGTTAAAAGTAACAAATTCAGTGGTAAATATTCTTTTAATGACAAATGATAAATTAAAAGAATTTATTGAAAAGTTAAAATCAAATCCTGGAGAAAAACTTGAAAATAAAGTAATTATAGAAAACATTTCTAATATCATGTTAGATTCAGGAACCCATACTAGCCTACAAGAAATTCCTGAAAATCAAGGCGCATTTCTCTTTCAAAACGAAGAAAGTCAACCCATAGATGAGGTAAAAAAAGATGAAATTAAAATACAAAAACATAATAAACAAAAATTAAAAAAAGATTTAACAGAAGAAATTATTAGAATACCATTAAGTAAAATCGAAAAGTTACAAAACTATATTGGAGAAATAGTAATAGTTCAAAGTATATTTGCTGAACATATAAAAGCAATGCAAAATCAAAATTTTAAAAATTACTTTCGTGTATTAAATAAAACAACTAAAGAAGTTCAAGATATTATTATGAATTTGAGATTAGTCCCAATAAAACCCGTATTCCAAAAATTAGCAAGAACAGCTCGTGATACCTCAGCAATGTTAAATAAACAAATCCAAATTGATTTTTCAGGCGAAGACACAGAAATTGATAAAATAATATTAGATGAAATTTCAGACCCTTTAATGCATATGGTTCGCAATGCAATAGATCATGGAATCGAAAGTAATGCAGATAGAAAAGAAAAAAATAAACCTCTTGAAGGCCATGTAAGCGTTACAGCTACGCATGAAGCAGGGAACCTAATTATCAGTATAAAAGATGATGGAAAAGGATTAAACGCTAAAAATTTGTATGAAATTGCAACCAAAAAAGGTGTCATTAAAGGAACTGAAAATTTAACTGATGAAGAATGTTATCAACTTATTTTTGCTCCAGGTTTTTCTACTAAAGTAGAAACTACTGAAATATCAGGTCGAGGAGTAGGAATGGATGTAGTTAAAACAAATATTGAAATGTTAAATGGAAAAATAAATATTCAAACCGAAATAGATAAAGGAACAAATTTTGTTATCAGAATTCCATTATCTGTTGGAATAATGGATGCATTTATTACAGAAATATCTGGTGAAAAATATATTATACCTGTGAATCAAGTTATCGAATGTTTGAGTCTTATAAAAAGTAATATAAATCATATTTCTGGAAATGAGGCTTTTATTATTTTACGCAATGAAGAAATTTCCGTGGTAGATTTAGGACAAGGTTTATTTTCCAAAAAAATAGAAAAGGTGAAAGAAAAAGAAAAAGTAATTATTATTGCCCAAGGACACGGAAAAAAAATTGGAGTAATTGTTGATAGAATAATTGCAATTCAATCAGTGGTTACAAAATCAATTGGAGAAGAAATGCGTTGTGAAAAAGGTTTTGTAGGAAGTGTAATTCTTGGTGATGGAAAAGTTGTACCTATACTTGATGTAACAGAGTTAATTAGTGGGAAGTATTTTCAACAAAATTTACAAAGAAATATAAATTCTATTTCACTAAAAGCAGGATGATATGACAATGCATGAAGAAAATAAAATTGAAAAGCTTTATACTACTGACAACAGATACTTATGCTTTAGTTTAGGCAATGAGCACTTTAGTATACCTCTTTTGCAGGTTAAAGAAGTTATTGGTATCCCTGAATTTACTACAATTCCATACACACCAAACTATTTTTGTGGAATTATGAATTTGCGTGGAAAAGTGATAAGTGTAATAGATATGCGAAAAAAACTCTCTATCACAACTAAAGGACCCGAAGAAAATTCGGTGATAGTATGTGATTTAGATAATATTACCATTGGTATTCTTGTAGATTCAGTTGACTATGTTATTAATATTGAAAAAGAAAAAATACTTCCAAAACCAGATATGCAATCAAGTATTAAAAATGACTACATTGAAGGACTAATAGAATATAAGAATATTTTAATCGTCCTTATTAATTTAGCAAAATCATTAAGCATTGAAGATCTTGTACATATTGAGAAGGCAGCCGCATAAAGGATATCTTATGTTAGATAAAATTTCATTAAAAGTGAAGATTTTAATACTTAGTTTAGGCGGTATTGCAATAATTAGTATATTTTTAACAATATTTTCATTCATAAACTTTTCTAATCAAGAGCAAACTGTAAAAGATAAAATTTTTTTTACTGCTATTACTTTTTCAGATCAAATATCAGATCAATTCTTTGAACGGTATGGAGATGTTAAAACTTTTTCTTTACATTTAAAGAATTCAAACCTTAATTCAAGAGAAACTGTAAATTATCTTAACGCTTTGACAAAATTAAATGGGATTTATGATCTCATTTTAGTATGTGATCTTAATGGTCATTTACTAAGTGTAAACGATCAATCCTCAGAGGGTAAAAAAATTAACTCAGAAATACTATATAAAGAAAATTTTTCTAAAACTGCATGGTTTAAAGAAACTATAGCAAAAAAATATTTACAAGATGAGAAAAAAGGTTTTACAGATGTAAACTTTCAAGATGCAAATTTTGACGAAGTTCTAGACAAAGTATTTCGTGAAAAAAGATATGGTACAATATTCTCATCATTAATTTATAATTCCAAAGGTGAACCGATTGGAGTTATCAGCAATCACGCGCGTTTTAATTGGGTTGAAGATTTAGCAACAAGGATGTATGAAAATTTTATCCAATCAAAAATAAAAAGTTTACACATTACTTTAATAAACAAAGAAGGGGAAATTATATTAGACTACAACCCATTCAGAAATAATAATAAAAAAGAAATTATTCACGATGAAAAAATATTAAATAAATATAATTTAGTAAAATCAGGACAACCTGCAGCAGTACAAGCAAATAAAGGCGAAGAGGGGGTTTTAGAATCATTAAACTCCCGCTACAAAATTTGGCAAATACAATCTTATACCCCTGTTAAAGGGGATAAAATGGTAGATGAATTGAGTTGGAAAGTTTTAGTAAGAGTTGATAGAGACGAAGCATATACTTCGATTATAAATTTAAAGATAATTTTTGTTTTTACATTTATTATTGTTATTAGTTGCTCTATTTTTCTAAGCATTTATTTCAGTAAAAGTTTAGCTAATAAATTAATATTTGTTGCTCAAAGCCTAGCTAAAGGAAATGAAAAATTAAATAAAACCTCAAATGAGTCTACAAAAAATAGTGAAACCTTATATTCTGCAACTACAAGACAAGCTTCTTCCTTACAGCAGAGTGTCACAGCAGTAAATGAAATCAGCGCAATGATGAATAAAACTGCTGAAATGGCAGAAAATTCTAGAATGAAATCCAATGAAAATATCCAAAAAGTAAATGAAGGAAAAGATATTATTAATAAAATGGTAAATGCAATTCAAAATATAAAGTCACGCAATCAAGATATTATGGATCAAGTTATAGAAGGAAATAAACGAATTTCTGAAATTGTCAAAGTAATTTCTGAAATTGAAAATAAAACAAAAGTAATTAATGAAATTGTTTTTCAAACGAAACTTCTCTCCTTTAATGCATCTGTGGAAGCTGCTAGAGCTGGTGAACATGGTAGAGGATTTTCTGTTGTTGCAGAAGAAGTTGGAAATTTAGCACAAATGAGTGGTACTGCTTCAAAAGAAATCTCTACTATGCTAGAGAACAGTATTAATAAAGTTAAAAATATTATTTCGCAAACTAAGGCAAATGTTGAAACAATAGTTGAACAATCAAAAAAAGCTATGGCACAAGGTGAAGAAACGAGTGTTGAGTGCTCAAATATTTTTGAGAAAATTTATAATAATTCGCAAGAAGTGAATCACATAATTTATGAAATTGCAAATTCAGCGCAAGAACAAGCGAAAGGTGTTGAAGAAATTAATCATGCAATGCATGATTTAGATAACGTAACAAATCAAAATAATTCTATTGCACAAAAGTCTTCTCAAACAGCAAAAGAACTCTTAACACAAAGCCATGAATTAGAACAAATGGCAAATAACTTGCTTTTAATTGTATTAGGAAGTAACTATAATATAGAAAAAATAAGTGTAAATAATAATTATAATCCTCCAGCAAATCCACCTGTTAAAAAGCAGAAAGAAAATAACGAAAATTTAAATGAGTTTGGAAAAAAAACAGACATTAAACAATCCACACATACACAAATAAACTCACAAATAAAAAAAGTTCAATCAGAAAGCGAGAAAAAAATAGATAAAGTTCCTGAAAAAAAGAAAGTAAACCCAACAGAAGAAGTTCCTTCATTTAACGATCCGAGATTTGAGGACTTGTGATGAATAATGAATGGTACAGTTTAATTAAAAGAATATCTAATATTGCGCAAGATGAGACAGGAAATCAACTTACTGAAAAAAATTATTCTATGGTTGAAGCAAGGCTTAATAAAAGGTTTTCAATCCTTGGAATTGCTTCTCCTAATGAATATATAAAGCATTTAGAAAAAAATTTTGATACAGAAAAAAAAGCAATAATCTCATTATTAACTACACATCATACATACTTTTTTCGCGAGTATTTTCACTTTGAAGATATAGAGAAAAAATATTTAAACCAGATTATTTCAGAAAAAAATGGAAAAACTTTGAGAATTTGGAGTGCAGCTTGTAGTCAAGGTCAAGAAGCATATTCTATTTCAATGTTTTTTAACAAACTAAAAAATGAAAATAAAATTAAAGATTTTGACTATAAAATAATTGGTACAGACATTGATCATGAATCTGTGAAATACGCCCAAAATTCCGTCTATTTATATAAAGATCTGATTCAAATCCCCATGACTTATGTTCATGGGAATTGGGTACGAGGATTAGGTGATATTCGTGACTTTGTAAAACCTAAGAAGCATATTAAAGATCCAATTATTTTTGAAGAAGCAAATTTATTAAAATTAAGTAATAAATATATCAATGAAAAATTTGATATTATTTTTTGTCGCAATGTGTTAATTTATTTTAATCAACAACAAATTATTGAAATTATAACTTCCCTTTTAAGTAGATTAGAACCTTATGGTTTACTTATTTTAGGTATTAGTGAATCCATACTAAGTCTTAATTTACCTGTAAAACTACTTGCAAATTCTATTTACACACATAAAAACTATACACCTAAAGAAAAAAATATCCCTGATGTTATTCTTCAATCAGAACCAAAAATAATAAATGTACTATGTGTCGATGATGCTCCCACTATTCTCGTTCTTCTTAAAAAAATATTAACCAAAGAAAAAGGTTTTCAAGTTGTAGCAACTGCTGCGAGTGCTAAAGAGGCAAGAGAAAAACTAAAGACAACTAAAATAGACATTATTACTTTAGATATTCATATGCCCGAAGAAACTGGAATTGACTATTTACGCAATGATTTTAATAATGAAAATCATCCTCCTGTTTTAATAGTTAGTTCAATTGAGCGAGATGGAACAGATGTCGCAAAACAAGCATTAGCACTAGGTGCTTCTGATTATGTAGAAAAACCAAATCTTAAAAATTTAGACGATTCTACTGAAGAAATTTGTTTTAAGCTCGAAACAATTTATGATGAATATAAAATCAGGAAAAACAAAAGCAAAATTTTGTCGTCTTTACCAACTGATAAATTTTCAAGCCAAGTTCACGGAAATAATTTTATTAAAGTACTAATTGTCGATGATTCAGCTACAATAAGAATGCAATTAAAATCAATACTTTCAAAAAGTAAAGAAATAAAAGTAATTGGAGAGATAGAGGACCCTAGAATTTTAGATGAAAAAATTTATGAACTCAAGCCAGATATTATCACACTCGATATAAATATGCCCTACTTAAATGGAATAGATATTTTAAAGCAAATTATACCAAAATATAAAATTCCAACTATAGTCGTCAGTGCTTTAAATATGGAAGAAGGCTCACTTGTTATGGAAGCATTAGAACTAGGTGCGTTTGATTTCTTCCAAAAACCTGATTTAAGCCAGATTGAAGAACAAAGTAAAATCTTAATTGAAAAAATTATTCACTGCAAAAATGCTAAAATAAATGCAGCTAATCATTTTAAATTTAGAGCGTATACTTTTACTGAAAAATTAGATACGGATTATTTAATTGCAATTGGCTCTTCTACTGGAGGAACTGAAGCCCTTAAAGTCATTTTAGAACAATTGCCACAAGAAATTCCTCCTATTGTCATAGTCCAACATATCCCAGAAGTTTTTTCTAAAGCTTTAGCTGAAAGATTAAATAAACTATGTCGTTTTGAAGTGACTGAAGCAAAAAATGGTGACATTATTGAAAAAAATAAAGTTTATATTGCACCAGGAAATAGACATATGATAGTACAGAAGTTGAATAATAAACTTTTAATTCAAACTAATCAAACAGAAACTTATAACAGCCATCGTCCCTCTGTAGATGTATTATTTAATTCTATTGCAGATTTAAACCTTAAAAAGTCAATTGGAATTATATTAACTGGAATGGGAAGTGATGGAGCAAAAGGTCTAAAAAAATTAAAAGAAGCTGGGGCAAAAACCATTGCCCAAAACGAACAAAGTTGTGTTGTATTTGGTATGCCTAAAGAGGCTATTAAATTAAATGCTGTTGATTATGTAGAACCAATAGAAGACATAGCAAAAAAAATAATTTCATTATCTAAGATAGGTTTTTGAGGTGTTTTATGATTCATGATTTTAGTGAAAAAGAAATATTTCTTATTGATGATGAAATTGGAATATTGGAAGTTATTAGTGATATTATAACTACTCATCTAGATATCAAAATCAAGCAATTTAATTCTCCTCTCAAAGCTTTAGAGCAATTATCAAAAGGAGTTTGTCCAAATTTAATTTTAGTTGACATTAAAATGCCTAAAATGAATGGCTTAGAATTTATTGAAAAAGTGAATAAATTGAAAATAAAAAAACCTATCATAGTTATTTCAGGGCATGCAGAAAAATCTGAGGCTGTGGAATGCTTAAAACTCGGAGCATATCACTTACTTGATAAGCCTGTTACGTTTGAAATTTTAATACATACTATTTTACAAGCTTTAACTTTAGAAGAGGTGTTTGTTTTAAATGAAAAATTAACAGAAGAAAAAGAAATTCTTATTAATTTATTTAAACAGTTTTTAGAAAAAAGTGAAGAAAGAGTTTTTGAAATTGAAAATGTTGTATTAGAAAAAACAAAAATAATACAAGAAGACAAAGTTCTATTAAAAAATTTCATGGAAAAAATAAATGAATGCAATGAATTAGATCGTGAAATAGTGAAAACTTATAAAGATATTTCAAAGCTTATGAAAAAACAAAATACCATGTTAAACAAAAATATTTCTCAAGAATTTCTTGAAAGTAAAGTAATTCAATTTAGGAAAAATATATAATTTTTCAAACCTTTGTTTATAGGATATATTTATGATTGATGACAATAAAAATAAAAGTTCTATAAAAGAGTGCTTTGATAATTTTAGAAGACTTGTTTCTAATGATCCGCCACTATTAAGAATAGTAAAAGAAAAGTTAGCTAAGCATGATGGAGTTGATGATCATAAGAGTTTAAATTATGACACAATAAAACATCAAATAGATACATTCATTAGAAAAAATGAAAACCTTATTTTTATTATAGGACCTTGGGGTTCCGGAAAAACATATTTAATAGAAAAGTACTCCAATGAAATTCAAGCAGATGGATTGCACTTCATAAAGAAGAGTTTTTTTGGCATAACTTCTCTAAGTGAAGCGTATATGCATTTACTAGGTTTTTTTAAAGCAACATTCTTTCTCTTTATGCTTTACTTTATTTTTTATATTTTTGGATTTTATTCTTCAAAATTTTTTACACCAGTTTTTATAATTATAAGCCTTATTTTATTAACTAATAAATTTAAACTATCCTACTCTTTATACAAAATAACTAGCAGTTTAGTTGATTTACTTATTACAAGTGGTTTTCATTTAGCAATTGTTACAAGAAAAGTACTTGATATGCGTGAATTTAATAATTATAAGCATAAAGTTTATATTTTAGATGATTTAGATCATAGCTCTTTAAAAGAAGAGGACAGATGGGCATTACTTGCAAATTTATGGAATTATAATACAACTTATATTGTTTTGTTAGGTTACTCAGAAAATGAACGTATTCAAGGAAAAAATAAGTTTGAAATTATTGAACTTTGTGAAAAACTTGAAGGAAAAATTATTTTTCTTCCAATTGCCTGGGAAAGAAATGAAGAAATTATCAATCATTATCTTTCACAAATATTCGAAAATAACAAAATACATTTAGCATTTCAAAATCCAACATGGTTAAATACTTTCACTCCTAGAGAATTGATAAATATAGCTGATAATTTTAAAATTCGTTTTGAAGAATATCAACTCCGGCATAAGGGTTATGAGGTTATTACAGAGTTGTTTTTTGATTGTTATATGATTAGAGTTTTTTTAGAAAATTATTCGGAAAAAAAGAATATTGAGAGCGAAAAAAAGATATACTTAATCAAAAATACGGAAAACATAGTAAGTAAAGAAATTTCAAAATTTTATGAATCTGTAACAATTTTTTTTGAAAATAAGTTATTCCCAAAACTAGAAAATCTAAATAATTTGCAAACTCCATATAAATGGTCATCTTTTTA